>NZ_JAUAOA010000023.1 GCF_030542965.1 Azotosporobacter soli | reverse complement strand
TGAAGTGACCCCAAAAAGTTAGACAACTATTTATTTTAAGCAGCCATAAGGGTTTGCTGCCTGTGTAGAGCGGGTGGCAAACCCTTTAACTTTGTCTTGATGCGTCGGTTGTTGTAGTAGTCGAGATAATCGATCAACTCCGACTTGAAATGTTCAACTGAGTCAAACTCCTGTAGATACAGAAGTTCACTCTTTAGTATTCCGAAGAAGTTTTCCATAACGGCATTATCCAGACAGTTCCCTTTTCGGCTCATACTTTGGGAAATGCCCTTTTCTTTGAGTGCGTGCCGATAGCGTTTGTGTTGGTATTGCCAGCCTTGATCTGAGTGAAGAATGAGATTCGAGTTGTTTGGAATCTTGGCAAATGCTTTATCCAGCATACGCAGTGCCATAGAGAGTGCCGGGCGATCTGAAATAACATAGCTGACAATGTCACGACTGCATAGATCCAGTATCGGTGACAGATACAGCTTCTGCCCAAATAACTTGAACTCTGTAACGTCAGTAACCCACTTCTGATTCGGTTTTGCAGCCTCGAAATTCCGTTCGAGAAGATTGAAAGCTATTTTGCCAACCTCGCCCTTGTAGGAGCAATATCTTTTCATCCGAACCCGACAGACGATACCCTGTTCTTTCATCAACCGTTGTACTGTCTTATGGTTAATGACATATCCGCGATTGTGCAGTTCATTCGTGATACGTCGATAGCCATAGCGACCTTTGTTTTCCGTGTAGATTGCAGTAATCTGTTCTTTAACCGCGCTATACTTATCAACTGCCGTACTTTTTTTCGCATAATAGTAATAGGTAGCGCGCGGCAGACTGGATACTTCAAGCAGCAGAGAAATCTTATGTTCATGCCTCAGTTCCCAAATCACTTGCGCCTTTTGCTTTGGCGTTCCTCTTCTAGAACCAAGGCCTTCAACTTTTTTAAATAGGCATTCTCCGCTCGCAGCCGTTGGACTTCAGCAAGTAAGTCTTCTTCTGTTTTTTTTGGTAACCCGATAGGACGACCTTTGCTTCCACGCCCTCGACGTTCTATGAAAAGTCCCTCAGGTCCCTCTTCCAGATAGATTCGTTCCCAGTTGGAGACACGCTTGTGACTACTTATACCAAATTGCAGTGCTATCTCGCGATAACTTAATTTCTCTCGATGCATTGTTTCTACAACATTTAGTTTAAATTCCCCAGTGTATTTTTGATTCGGTATCCCTTTTGGCATAAAATCACCCCCAAAGTTATTTTCAGTATACTATACTGTCTAACTTTGGGGGTGCAGTTCAAATTTAATTGCCGGGACTTTTTTTTATTTAGCCGCTTTTTTAAGCGCGGCGACCGCTTCCAAGTATTCTTCATAGGTCATGCGACGGTCGATAAGACCTTGCGGCGTGAACTCCATAATCCGGTTGGCGATCGTATCGACGAACTGATGGTCATGCGATACAAAGAGCAACGTGCCGGTGAAGCTGATTAGACCATTGTTCAGCGAAGTAATCGATTCCAAATCCAAATGGTTTGTCGGCTCATCCATTACCAGAACGTTAGCGCCGCTGAGCATCATGCGCGACAGCATGCAACGGACTTTCTCGCCGCCGGACAGTACGTTGGCCTGTTTCAAACTTTCTTCGCCGGAAAAGAGCATGCGGCCGAGGAAACCTCGAATGAAGCCTTCTTCCTGCTCCATCGAGAATTGGCGCAGCCAGTCGACCAGCGTCAGTTCAACGCCTTCAAAGTATTCCGCATTGTCTTTCGGGAAATAGGCCTGGGTCGTGGTGACGCCCCATTTGAACGAACCGCTGTCCGGCTCCATTTCGCCCATCAAAATCTTGAACAGCGTCGTCTTGGCGAGACCCTCGGTACCGACAAAAGCTACCTTGTCGCCTTTGGCAATCGTGAAGCTGACGTCATCAAGCACTTTTTCGCCGTCAATCGTCTTGCAAAGATTTTCGACCGTCAAGAGTTGATCGCCTGCTTCGCGATCCGGTTTGAACGCGACGTACGGATATTTGCGCGAAGACGGTTTGATGTCGTCGAGCGTAAGTTTTTCCAACTGTTTTTTACGCGACGTCGCCTGCTTCGATTTCGACGCATTGGCGCTGAAGCGCTGGATAAAGCTTTGCAATTCCTTTGCCTTGTCTTCTTTTTTCTTGTTGGCGTCCTTAGCCAGTTGCAAAGCCAACTGACTCGACTCGAGCCAGAAGTCGTAGTTGCCGACGTATAGCTGCACATTTTCAAAGTCAATATCGGCAATATGCGTGCAAACCTTATTCAGGAAGTGACGGTCATGCGATACGACGATAACGGTGTTTTCGAAGGAATAGAGGAAATCTTCCAACCAGTTGATCGCTTCCATATCGAGATGATTTGTCGGCTCGTCCAACAGCAGAATGTCCGGGTTGCCGAACAGCGCCTGCGCCAGCAGAACCTTTACTTTGTCCTGGCCGCTCAGTTCCGCCATCTTCACATTATGCAGCGCCTCCGGAATGCCCATGCCGTTCAGCATGCGCGCCGCTTCCGGTTCCGCTTCCCAGCCGTTCAGTTCGGCAAATTCGCATTCCAGTTCGGAAACCTTGATGCCGTCTGCGTCGGAGAAGTCTGGCTTTGCATACAGTTCATCCTTTTCCTGCATGATCTGATACAAACGCGCATGCCCCATGATGACGGTCTGCATGACTTCAAACTCGTCAAACTCGTAATGATTTTGCTTCAGTACCGCAAGACGCTCACCCGGCGTAATCGCGACGTCGCCGCTGGTCGTCTCGATTTCTCCCGCCAGGATTTTCAGGAACGTGGACTTACCGGCGCCGTTCGCACCGATCAGGCCATAGCAGTTACCCGGCGTAAATTTTATATTTACATCCTTAAAAAGAATCCGTTTGCCATATTGCAGAGTCAGTTTATTTGTACTAATCATTCACATCTACCAGCCTTTTTCGTATATTGATTGAGGCTGCTTAGGGGTTTTCTGAGCAGACTCCACAAGGTAGAAGTTTAGCATATCTGTCAGGATAAGTCCAGAAATAGCCGGGTAAAAATGAAAAAAGCCTGCCGGTAAGCAGGATTTTTTCATTTGCTGTTGAACAATGCTCCGCCCGTCATGTTTGTTCTAATCAGCAGGAAAAACTACCCCGACTTGTCGCCTTGCTTCATCCAATACGCGCATCACCTGCAATGCCAAGGCGTGGCTGTTAACTGACGACTCCGTCCGCCCGGCGCGCAGCAATGCGCAAAATTCTTCAATCTCATAGGCCATCAGATGTTTTTCCTGCGTACGCGAAAGATCTTCGCTCCTTCCATCGCGCAACAGTAGGGTGACTTTGCCTGGCGTCGAAATTTTATCGATGATAATTGTCCCCTCTTCACCCTGTATCTCACTCGGCAACTTTGAATCCGCCACTTTGGAATGAAGAGCCATGGCATCCATTTCCGGATAACGTAACGTGACGCTTCCCTGTCCATCAACGCCGGACGAAAGCAACATCCCATCCGCCTGTATTGTCTGTGGTTCGCCGAACAGGCTGAGGATCGGATACAACGCATAGACGCCGATATCCATTAACGAACCATTAGCAAACGCCGGCTCAAAGGTATTGGTCGGTTTGCCGGCCTTAAAGAGGTCATAGCGCGATGAATACTGACATTTGACGCTGACAAAGCGTCTCACTTGGCCAATTCGGCCGATGTTGTCGCGCACCGCCTGCCAGTTAGGTAGAAAACTGCTTTTCATCGCTTCCATCAACAGCGTCCCCGAGGCCTGTGCCGCATCAATCATTGCCTGCAGTTCTCTGCTGTTTGCAGCGATCGGTTTTTCGCACAGCACATGCTTGCCGCGCTCCAATAAAAAAATCGCCTGCGCCGCATGCAACGAATTAGGACTGGCAATATAGACCGCATCAAGTGCATCACTCGCAGCCAAATCCGCCAACTCGCAAAACGAATGTTCCGCGCCATGCCGTGCGGCAAATTCACGCGCTTTTTCCAGTGTGCGCGAATAAACGGCTGTTACGCATGCGCCTTCCACCTGACAAAGCGCAGTTAAAAACGCTTCACTGATCCAACTGGTTCCAATGATGCCAAAGCGAATCATATTCTTTCCCCCTTATAGATAAGTTCCCCCACAGCCGGGAAGGCCGTGGGGGGAAGCTTTCATTTCTTATTGACTTTCAGTTCCCGGTTCCGCGTCCGATTGGCCGCCTTGGTCAACGTCAACATATGCGTGCTTTTGTCCAACAAGCTTTGCGAGCCATTAGCTTCTTTATGCGGCCAAACGGTCGCATGCCCGATGCTGACCGATACGATTTGACGCGGCGACTGACGGTGTTCAATATTCAAATGTAAAATCGCAGCGCCCAACGATTCGGCAACGACGGTCGCGCCGACAGCATCGGTGTTTGGCAGCAGAATCGCAAATTCGTCGGCCGCATAACGCGCCACCAGATCACCGGCGCGAATCGCGGTGGCCTCAATCGCTTCGGCGACTTTTTTTAAGCATTCGTCGCCCGTCATATAGCCATATGTTTCATTGTATTGGCGAAAATCATCGATATCGAGCAAAATCAACGAAAGCAACAGTCCGTCGCGTTCGGCGCGCCGCCACTCTTCGAGGTAACGTTCATCGAACAGCTTCCGGTTTGCAGTACCGGTCAATGCATCAACGCCGGTCATCGTTTCCAGTTTTCGTTTTTCCTGTAGCGATTCCTCATTGAGTTTTTCAATCATATATTGATATTCCAAGACGCGTTTGCCGAGCGCCAATGCGCTTTTCAATTCCTGAGGATGAATCGGCCGACTGACCCAGGCGTCGGCTCCGGCAGCAAGACCCGTTGCAATTTGTTCCTTATCGCCGCAGTCGGCAATCATGATCACATGGCACAAACGATTCGGCCGCTTGGTTTTCAACGTCGTACAGAAGGACTCTCCGTTCATCATCGGACTCTGCCAATCAAGCAGCACCATGACCGGCTCCGGATCATTCTGCAGGATTTCCCAAGCCTCCAAACTATCGCCCGTCGTGATAATTTCATATTCCCAGTGCTTCAGGCTCTCCTCAAGCTCGGCCAAATGCAGAGGATCACGATCAACAATCACCAGTTTCATCGCCTGCCACCTCTTTTCGCATCCATTCTCTACCTTAATGGTTCGCTGTCCTTTAGCAGATTCCTACCTGGCAATAATAAAAAGCACCCGCACTGCGACAATTGCCGGATGCGGGTGCTTGGAAATCAAACGTTAACCAATCTTTTCTGTATTTTCTTCGCCTTTGTTGGTAATCTTGGCAATCATCGGCATGATCAACCCCAAACCGATCAATACAATCGGCGTCGCCAGATTCATCGACAATTGGAAGTACCATTGCGACGTGTAGAGCGCAACGCCTTTCGGGAACATGCCCATCACGCAGGCAAACGCGGTGAACGCAAAGCACCAGCCGCCGACAATCATGCCGAACATGCGGCTTTGTACGAAGCGGTACTCGGAAAAATATTTCCCCGCAGCTTTACGAACCGCCATATACGCGATGAAAACCCACATGTAACGCATCGGCATGACGATGGAATTTAGATCCAGCAGCCAGTTGAACAAATCGTTCATATTACCGATGCCGAGCGCCGGAACGATGATCAGGATGCCGACCAAGATCGCAGTCATCTTGTAGCCATTGATCGGTGCGCCAAATTCATTGGTCTTGCCCAGCGCTTTCGGTATGAATTGTGATTCGCTTTGCGCCTCAGCCAATAACACTTTAAGCGGCGCATCAATCGAAAACATCAGTGCCGCAATCTGACCGGCAAAATTCGTGAACGCGTAGAGAACGAGCAGCAAGTTGCCGACTCCGTAATACTCGCCGAGCATCTTGAACGCGTAATATTGACCATTCATTTTCAAATCTTTAGGAATGTTGTGCGAATCAAACATCATGCCCATTGCAATCGAACCGAGCAAGGCCGAGAGCGCAACCAAAATCGCCATCACGATCATGCCGCGCGGAAATTCCTTCGTCGGATTGTTCGTATTGTTTACGTAAGGAGAAATTTTTTCACAACCGCCGACCGCAAACACCAGCATCGAAATCGTCGTGAAATAAGTGAAATCAAAGTTCGGCATAAACGTGCTGAGGCTGAAATCAATCGCCGCAGGCGTCGTGCCGCGCAAAACCGGCGCCGCCAACATCAGCAGCACATACATGAAGCCCATGATCAGCGAAGAGATACCGGCAATCGCGCCGATCCGCTTCAACGACGTCATGCCGCGCGAAGCCAGCCAAAGGAAAAACAAGAACAACACCAAAATAACCGACTGCAGCACCATTGGGCTGAAAGCCTTAATGAAACTGCCGTTCTGCGACACGCCCCAACCAAGCGCAATCAAAACCGACTGCGGCTTTTGCGCCAGATACGGTACATGAACGGCCCAATAAGTCCAGCCGGCCATATACGCCATCGTAGCGCCCATCGTAGAGCGAATCCAGGTGCTGACGCCAGCTTTGCCGTCCTTAAAGGTCGAGCCCATTTCGCCTACCATTAGTGCATATGGAATAAAATAAAGTCCGATAATCAAAATCCAGGAAACGATGACGGTAAGACCTTGGTTGGCGTAGTTGTTGACTACATTGCCAAAGCCCCAAACCATGACGAACGACATCAGGGTCAGGTTATACCATCTGAGTTTTTTTGCTTCTTCAGCGCCCATACATACCCTCCATCTGCGTTTATTTTCAGACATTTGTCGATTGTTATTGTAACATTACCATGCAGTTTACACAATCAAGCAACATCAGCAAATAACGCTTGGTTTATTGGACGCTTTTTGTTAATCGACCTCCGATTCCAAGCCGCACAGCGGTCATGTCACCTTTGCACAAAAATACCGCTTTCTATTTGTCACTTCTGACAAGCGTTTCCTTTCGCTTTATTGGAAAAAAATTGATCAGCAAAACGATGGCGCAAATTCCAGTCATTGCGCTAAATACGCCGGAGTATCCCGCATGCGTCGCTACGACGCCCATAACGATCGCTCCTAAACCCAAGCCCAAATCCATCGCAATACCAAACAAGCCCAGCGCGGTGCCCCTTACGTTGCTTTCCGTATTCGCTGCGACCAGTCCGGTCAGGATCGGCGTGGCCAGTCCCACAGCGCATCCCGCTCCGATACCGCTTAACCACAAGAGCAGCTCGCCTTTGACGAAGAGCGGGCATAGACAAGTGCCGCCGCCCAAGAGCAAGAGTGTGCCGGGTGCATAACGCCCGAGCAGCTGTCCTAGGCGTAGCGCAAATAAGCGACTTACTAAAACAGCCGCCGCATAGGCAAGATAAAATGGCCACAGCACCGCATCCGCAGTCGTCGCCAGTTGCAGCGGCAGAAACGTCGTCATCGTTCCATAACAGGCATACACGACAAACTGATTCAGCGTCGGCAGCCAAACCAACGGTTGGCGCAAGACGCTGCGGATCGAAGGAGCAGCGATCCTTCTGATCCGAGGACGCACGCCCTGCTGTGGAAAGCCGAGCAGCGCAGCCGCCGCGCCAAATAGACTGAGCAGTACGATGCCGTTAAAGCCGCCATACTGATAGAGCCAGCTGCCGCCCGCGGTTGCTGCACCAACGCCGAGCATGATGCACAAAGTATAAAGCGCAATCGACTCTTTGAGTCGTCCGTCGCCATATTGCAGCGTCACCCAGGTAATCGCCGCCGTGCTGTAAGAAGCGCCGCCAACGCCGTGTAAAAAACGAAGCAGCGTCGTACCGAGCGCCGTTTGCGCAAACGGATAGGCGGCCACCGTAAGAATGCAAAGCAGTAGGCCGAATCGGATCACAGGCAGACAACCGAAGCGGTCGATCAAGCGTCCGACTGGCAGGCGCACTGCAAGCGCACCCAGCGCATAACCGCCTACCGCCAGTCCAACCGACTGATCCGGCAGCCCCATCGAGCGATAAGCAAGCGGCAACACCGGCAAAAATAGATATACGCTGAGCCAGAAGCCCATATCGACCACGATCATTTGCTTGAATGTCTTATCATATCCCTGCAAACCCAGCAAAGTATCACCTCATTTTTAAAGACAGCCGTATTTTCTAACACAAAGACACGAAGACTGTAAAGAGGGAAGGATATTCCAACGAACGCACCTTCCTATCTCTGTTTTTTCTTCGTGTCTTCGTGTTAAACGCCTTTGCCTTTACTTTCAGACTTTAGCATGGCATGTCGTCATTTCTTCCAGTCCGGCTTGCCGTCTTTATCATCGCAGGAGGAACGGCAATCGGGATAGCGCGAACAGCCCCAAAAGTTTCCGTTCTTGCCGGTTCGCGGTTTCATCACGCCCCGTTTGCAACGCGGGCAGGGAATGCCGTCTTGCGACGGCGGAATGCGCGCTTCGCCTCTCGCTTTTGCACATAACGATTTCACAAAGCGGATCTGCTGCGCGAGAAACGCATCCAGACTTTCGCTGCCGCCCGCCATGCGATGGAGAATTTCTTCCCAGACCGCGGTCGAATCCGGATATTTCATTTCTTCCGGCAGCGCATCGATCAACATATTGCCAACCGCTGTCGGATAGAGATATTTTTTCTTCTCCTGCATAAACGCGCGATCGACCAGTTCCTTGATGATCGTCGCCCGCGTCGCTTCCGTACCGATGCCCGAAACATCTTTCAGCTTTTTTTTCAATTCCGGGTTCTTAACGTATTTATGAATTTCCTTCATCGCCTGCAAGAGTGTGCTGGTGGTAAAGCGCACCGGCGGTTTGGTTGTCTTTTTATCGACGGCAGCGTTAATAAAATCGGCCGGATCTTCTTTTTTCATTGCAGGCAGCGTTCCATTCGCGCTGTCGTCGTCCTCTTTTTCTTTGCCGTCCTTATCTTCTTTTTCTTCCGCTTCAACACCATATAATTCTTTCCAGCCTGCTTTGACGATGACGCGTCCGTTAGCGACAAAATCTTCCGCCGCATATTCGACTTCGACTTTTGTCTGTTGATACACATGCAGCGGATAAAATTGCGCGATATAAGCCTGCGCGATCAGAAAATAGAGATTGCGCTCCGTATCGCGCAGCGCGGCAAAATTGCACGGCTCTCCGGTCGGAATGATCGCATGATGCGCCGTGATTTTTTTATCGTTCCAGGCCCGGCTCTTGATTGAGTTGTCGGCTTTCGCCGCCCAATTGGCCAGTTCCGGTTGTGCAATCGCTTTTAAATTGGCAAGTATAGCTTCACCGTCGCCATGCTGCGATTCCGGCAGGAAGTCACAGTCGGAACGCGGATAAGTGGTCAGTTTTTTTTCATACAAGCCTTGTGCAGTATCAAGCACCGTTTGCGGATCATAGCCAAACTTTTTGCCTGCCAGCACCTGAAGCGCCGAAAGCGAGAACGGCAGGCGCTGCGCCTCTTTCTTTTCCGCCGTCTCACAACTGACGATTCGCGCCGCTTGCTGATGGTTCGTCAGTTTTTGCAGCAATGCATCGGCAATCGCGGCATCAACCAAACGGCCTTCGCTATCCATTCCGCGCTGTTCATCTTTTGCGCGCCAAGCCGCTTTAAAGGAACCGTTTGCATGACGGAATTCCGCCTTTATCAGGTAATAATCGGCCGGTTTAAAATCGGCGATTTCCCGTTCACGCCGCACGACAAGCGCCAGCGTCGGCGTCTTAACACGGCCAACCGGCAATACGACCCGATGCCCGGCCCGCTGCGCGGCCAGCGTATAGGCACGAGACAGATTCATACCCACCAGCCAGTCGGCGCGTTGCCGTCCCAGCGCAGAAAATTTTAGATTTTGAAACTCCTGATTGTTGCGCGTCGATGCCAGCGCCTTCTTAATGCTCTTTTCATCAAGCGCATTTAAGAGTAAACGGCTTACCGGTTTTTCGTTGCCCAGATAATCGAGCACTTCGTCAACCAATAGTTGTCCTTCGCGATCCGGGTCACCAGCATGGACGATCTCCGTCGCCTTTTCGATCAAACCTTTGACGATCGCAAACTGCTTGCGCGCCGATTCAGAAATCAGCAGTTTCCACTGCTCCGGTATGATCGGCAGATCTTCCACCCGCCATTTTTGATATTTTTCATCGTATTCACCAGGCTCTGCCTGCCTTAAAATATGGCCATAACCCCAGGTCACGATTCCCGCGCCGGTTTCGATATACCCGTCCTTGCGCTGCAGCGGACCGGGCAGGCATTTGGCGACTTCCGCCGCCATGCTTGGTTTTTCGGCTATAAACAGCTTCATTTAGCGTCCTCGCACTTCCTTCGCTTTGCACTTAAAATAAAATTTGGCTAAACCCCTTAGCTTATTACTATAACAAGCATTGCCGCGCTTGGCAATGACCGCGACTGCGGCAGGATTCATTCGCCGTTTCACGAATAGGAATACTCATGACCATTTTTGACTGCAAAGGAGCTCTTATTATGAAAGCAAAAGACATTCTACTTGGACTCGTCGTTATCGTGATCTGGGGTTTGAATTTTATCGCGATTAAAGTAGGCTTGCAAGACGTGCCGCCGCTGCTCCTTGGCGCGCTGCGCTTCTTCTTCGCCACTTTTCCGGTTATTTTTTTTCTGCCGCGTCCGCCGGTTGCCTGGCGCTGGCTGATCGCACTTGGTTTATCGATCAATGTCGGGCAGTTCGCCTTTCTCTTTCTCGGCATGAAACTCGGCATGCCGGCCGGTCTCGCCTCACTGGTTCTGCAGGCGCAGGCTTTCTTCACACTCGCTGTCGCCGTCTTACTCCTGCATGAACGCTGGCTCTGGCATCACATCCTCGGACTCGTGATCGCCGCCGCAGGCATGAGTGTGATCGGCGCGCAGCAGGGAGGCAGCATGACTGCGATCGGTTTCTGGTTGACCATCTGCGCCGCCGCAAGCTGGGGCACCGGCAATGTCGTCATGCGCCGCGCCACACAAGGCGTGCCGCCTTTTTCTATTCTCTCTTTAATTGTTTGGGCCGGAGCCGTCGCCATCCTTCCGCTTGCGCTGCTTTCCTGGTTCATCGAAGGCCCTTCCGCCTGGCAGGCTGCTTTCCTCCATCCCAGCCTAAACAGCGCCGCTTCCATCCTTTATCTTTCCTATCTGGCTACGTTGGTCGGTTACGGACTCTGGGGCAAGCTGTTGGCCCGCTATCCCGCCGGCGTCGTCGCGCCGTTTGCGCTGCTCGTTCCGGTCGTCGGTCTGAGCAGTTCGGCTCTGCTTTTGCAGGAACATCTCTCTATCTGGCAATGTGTCGGTGCGTTGCTCGTTATGTCCGGCCTGGTTATGCATGTCTTTGGCCAGCGTTGGTTTAAACCAGCTGCATAAAAGCGTCGTTGCCGTTGTCGAGCAAAGAAGAAACCGGATCGCCCGTAACGGTGATCCGGTTTCTTCTTTATTCCAGCTAAAAATTCGAGACGCGAAACAGTTCCCAATAATCGGTTGTTGCCTGGCCGACTGCCGCTTGACGGCATGCATCAATTTCCTTTAAATTTTCCTGCAGCAGAGCGACAAGATGCGTGTCGATTTCTCCGGCCTTAGCCATGCCGGAAATGATCTGCAGCGCTTGCTTTGGCTGCATCCCTTCACGGTATGGACGATTTTCCGTAAGTGCGGCAAAAATATCGGCCACCGCCATGATGCGCGAACCGAGCGGCAATTCGTCCGCGGTCAAATGGAACGGATAACCGCTGCCGTTCAATTTTTCATGATGCAAAGACCCCCAGGTGTTAACAGTTTCCAAAATGGGAATCTTTTGCAACGTACGAAAACCATGATAAGTATGCGCGCGCATAATATCCCATTCTTCCGTCGAAAGTTTGCCAGGCTTCTCCAGAATGGACGTCGGCACAGTAACTTTTCCTAGATCATGCAAATGGCCTGCCATTCGCATCATCAGCAGTTCGTTTTCGCTAAATCCGGCCAGTTGAGCCAGAATTTCCGCCGATGCAGCAACGCCAGCCGAATGCGTGGCGGTGAAAGAACTGCGAAAGTCTATGATTTGGGCAAAAATCCGACTGAGCCCCTGCAGCAGTGCAATGTCAAATTCCACGCTGTCGCTGTTTACGATATCGAGCAAGGTCTCCGTCGGCGAAGCCGCCGTCGCATCCAGCCAAAAATGTTCCCGGCCTGCCAGATTGGTGAAAGCATCGACAAATTCAGGCTTAAACCAGCTTCCGCGATATTTGTCTATCTCTTCGACGATTCTTTTTGCCGCACCCAACACACGCGACTGTTCCGGCAGCATAACGGCGATTCGATCGGCAAAATGGATAATATGGCTTGCTTCGCTGACATCATGTCCGTTGAAGCGTATGCCCTCGCCATCCGCCCAGCGAACATGATGAAAACGCACAATGTCCGCAATCGCGGCAAAGGGCGGGAATTGGCAGAGTAATCGGTAGCCGATCTCGCTATGCCGATGCGGATTCAAGACTTCAAACGCCATATTGTCCATTTTTTCCTGCTGCGAAATAGCGCCGATATCGTGCATCACAGCGGCAAGAAAGAGTTCCTTGCGTTTTTCCAGTGGAAAGTTCAATTCCGCGCCTAATAAATAAGCGATAAACGCAACCTGTCGGTTATGATTGGCCATTTTCGGCATCACTAAATTAAGTGTGCTCGACAACGTAACTGCGATGCTGAAGATCGAGATCATTGGTTTTTTGAACATTCAGAGCCGCCCTCCCTGGCTAACGCATTTCTAAAGCGCAAAAGGCAGCCCCGCTCCTAGGTCTGCCCTTTGCGTTTCTTTTTCTATATTTTAGACTGTATCCTTTAGAGTGTCAAATTAGAACGTCCGATGAAAAAGTCTGCCCCGCGTGCGCTTTTTCTCTTGCTCTTTTTCCATTTTTTACCGATAATTAGAGTGACGGTATTCATATTCCAATGGAGGTGTCGACATGGCTAAAGCAGATACCAAGTTTTGTGATTTGATTTTGAAGGATCGTGAAGAACGCACCTATCAACATTTTACCGGCAAGCTGCTCGATTATCTCGAACTCGTCAAGAAAAACCCGAAATTGGTCGACCTGGCGCATCAACGGCTCTATGAACTTTTGATCGCCGACGGAATGGAATTGGTAAAAGCCGAGGAAACGCCGCGCTTAAAACGAATTTACGGCAACGAAACGTTAAAGCGCTATCATTATTTCAACCGCGACTTCTTCGGCATTGACAAGAGCATCATGAAAATCATGCGTTACTTCCACTCCGCTGCGATGCGCGGCGAGGAATCGCGCCAGGTCCTCTACCTCGTCGGCCCGGTCGGCGCAGGCAAATCGTCAATCGTCGAGGCGCTAAAAAAGGCGCTCGAAATGAGTCCGCCCATTTACGTGATTGAAGGCTGCCCGATCCGTGAAGAACCGCTGCATTTGATTCCGAAACACCTGCGTCCACGCTTCGAAGAACTGCTTGGCGTCAAGATCGAAGGCGATTTATGCCCCGTCTGCCGCTATCGCTTGAAAAACGAATTCAAAGGCGAATACGAGCGCTTCCCGATCACGACCGCCGATTTTTCCATCCGTTCGCGCAAAGGCATCGGCGTCGTGCCTCCGGTCGACCCCAACAACCAAGATACCTCCGTATTATGCGGTTCGGTCGATATCTCAAAGCTCGATCTTTACCCGGAAGACGACCCCCGCGTTTTATCCTTAAACGGCGCGTTCAACGTCGGCAACCGCGGCATCGTCGAATTTATCGAAGTGTTTAAAAATGACGTCGAATATCTGCACGCGATGATCACCGCGACGCAGGAAAAGTCAGTCCCTTCACCCGGTAAAGGTTCGATGCTGTATTTTGACGGCGTAATCCTTGCTCACTCCAATGAATCGGAGTGGAACAAGTTCAAAGCCGACCATACCAACGAAGCGATTCTCGACCGCATCGTAAAAGTGGAAGTTCCTTATTGTCTCGAACTGGATGAAGAGGTCAAGATCTACCGCAAGATTCTCGCACAGAGCAATTTTGACGCGCACATCGCGCCGCACACGATTGAAGTCGCTTCACGCTTTGCGATTCTCTCCCGCCTCTCTCCGTCCGCCAAAGTATCGCCGATGACCAAATTAAAAATCTACAACGGCGAAGAAATTGTCGAACAGGGTACGACGAAAAAACTCGACATCATGGAACTGCGCGACGAAGCGGTGCGCGAAGGAATGTCCGGCATTTCGACCCGCTTCATCATGAAGGCGATTGACACGGCCCTCTCCGAATCGGAAACCAATTGCATCAATCCGATCGCCATCATCGACACGCTGGTCCGCGCCGTGAAAGAAATGGCGATCGGCGAAGACGAACGCAAACGCTATCTGGCTTTTTTACAGGACGACATCAAAAAAGAATACAATCTCATTTTGGAGAAAGAAGTCACACGCGCCTTTATCCACGGTTACCGTGATCAGGCGGAAAGCCTCTTCAACAGTTATCTTGACCACGCCGAAGCGTTTGCCAATTCTACCAAGATCAAAGACCGTAACACCGGCGAAGAACTGGAGCCGGACGTCAAGTTCCTGCAGTCGATCGAAGAACAGATCGGCATCAGCGGCAGTGCAGCCAGCGGCTTCCGTCAGGATGTCACATCGTATATGTTCTCCGTGATGCGTACCGGCGGCAAGATCGACTATTGCTGCTATGAACCGTTAAAAGAAGCGATTGAAAAGAAACTGACCGTCTCGGTCAAAGAATTGTCGCGCGTTATCACCAAGGCCAGGGTCCGCGACCAGGAGCAAGACACCAAATACAATGCAATGGTCGAGGAAATGAGTCGCAACGGTTACTGCGACCACTGCTGCAATGTCGTACTAAAATATGCGGCCAATAATTTATGGAAGGATTGAGCGACGCGCGAAAAGGGGGCATCAGCGATGGCTATTTTCAAAGACGGCGGCGCCAGTCACTCCGACCGCTCGCAAGGGGATCGCAAGCGTCACCGTGAATTGGTCGAAGACGCCATTCGCAGAAATCTCGGCGACATTGTAGCCGAAGAAAGCATCATCGGCCAAAGCAAAGATAAAAAAATCAAAGTTCCGATCAAGGGCATCAAAGAATACCGCTTCATGTACGGCACAAACTCCCCCGGCGTCGCAGGCGGGCAAGGCGGCGAGAAACGCGGCCAGGTCATCGACAAGATCGGCTCTGACCCTGCGCGCGGCCAAGGCGTCGGCCAAGGCGCCGGCAGCGAGCCCGGCGAAGATGTCTATGAAACGGAAATCACACTTGATCAGCTGATCGGTTATCTGTTCGACGATCTGAAACTGCCTGATCTCGAGCGCAAACGCTTCGCCGCGCTCGAACAAGAAGCGCTCTTTCGTCGCGCCGGTTATCAAAAGAAGGGCATCGCACCGCGTCTGGCCAAGAAACGTACGATGGTGGAAAAGATCAAACGCAGCAAAGTCATGCATCGCCGCGCGGCCGAAGAAGAGGATGTTTCTCCTGCGCCAACTGAGGAAGAAGAGACGCAGCGCATTCCGTTTCGCATTGACGACCTGCGCTATTTCCGCGTTAAAGAAGACGTCCGTCGCCATTCCAACGCCGTGGCCATCTGCATCATGGACACATCCGGTTCGATGGACCAGACAAAGAAATATTTGGCCCGCAGTTTTTATTTTCTGCTGCATCAATTTCTGCGCTGGAAATACGAACAGGTCGAAGTCGTGTTCATCTCACACTCCACGGTAGCCAAGGAAGTCAATGAAAGTCAGTTCTTCCACCACGGCGAATCCGGCGGCACTTATATCAGCAGCGGTTACGCCAAGGCGCTCGAAATCATTGAAGAACGCTATAACCCCAGCGTCTGGAACATTTATGCCTTTCATTGCACCGACGGCGACAATTGGACCGAGGATAATCCAAAGACCGTCGCACTCGCCAGGGAGCTGTGCGAAATTTGCAATCTGTTCGGTTATGGTCAGGTTCTGGCCGCTTACAATTATGGCATTCGCGAACTGTTGGCCAAAGAGGTCAAAGCCGAAAATTTCGTCATGGTCAATATCAACCGCAAGGAAGACATTTGGACCAGTTTCCGGCGCATTCTGGAAAAAGAGGGCGATGCCGCAGGAGGTGAGTTGCCGTGACCGATTATAACCTAAGTGATCTGCAAAGCTGGAACGAGCGGATCGAAGCGCTTGTCGCCACCTCCGGCCTCGATTGCTACGAACAGCAATTTGAAATCGTCAGCTATGAAGACATGCTTTGCTACGAAGCCTATATCGGCATGCCGTCGCACTACCCGCACTGGAGTTTCGGCAAGTCCTATGAGCGCCAGCGCACCTTTTACCAGTACAATTTGAGCGGCCTGCCGTATGAGCTGGTGATCAACTCCAATCCCTGTCTGGCCTATCTGATGCGCGACAACACACTGCTGCTGCAAATTTTAACGATCGCCCATGTATATGGACACAATGACTTTTTTAAAAACAACCGTCTCTTTCGCAATGAGACGCGGGCCGAGCTCACGGTCGAGACATTCAAAGCCCACGCCGACCGGGTGCGCACTTACGTTCAGGATCCCAGCATCGGACCAGAAAAAGTGGAACGAATCCTCGACGCCGCGCATGGTCTCAAATTACATATCCGGCGGCGCGGCGCGCCCAAACTGGCCGATCGCAAACTGGAGAGCGAAGAACGACAAAAGCCTGTACCGGAACGCTTGCAAGAGGACTTGCTCGGCTTCCTGGCCGAAAAAGGAAATTTGCTGGACTGGGAACGCGATCTGGTCGAGATCGTGCGAGCGGAGGCCTACTATTTCTTGCCGCAAATCGAGACAAAAATCATGAATGAAGGCTGGGCCAGTTACTGGCACTATACTTTTCTGCAGCGCCTCGGTTTGCCGCAACAGTTGCATCTCGAATTTCTCCAGCGCCATAACCTGGTTGTACGACCGTTCGACGGCAAAATCAATCCTTATTTTGTCGGTTACAAAATGTTCGATTACCTGATCCGCGAACACGGCTTGGAAAAAGCGCTCGCCATCCGCTCCGAAGAGCGTGACGAATCGTTTCTGCGTCGCTATCTGAACCGTGAGTTATGCGAAGCGATGCACCTGTTTGCCTATGAGTCTAACGGAATGGCTATTGTCGTCAGCGACGTGTCCGACGAAGCCGGTTGGAAATCGGTTCGCGATGTTCTGGCCTCGTCGGTCGGCATGGCCGGAATTCCGGTGATTCGCGTCAGCGCGGTCGAAAACGGCTGCCTTCAGCTGCAGCACGAATTTGACGGTCGCGAACTGGAACTAACCTACGCCGCGGAAACGTTGAAGTATGTCGCAACGCTTTGGGGCGGACCGGCTACTTTGCAAACGACGATCGCCGGTCAGGAAAAGCGTCTCAGCTCCGAAAAGCAGGAAGAACGTACTGTTGCCACGGAAGAGATTCCAACCAGCTTCACTTTTTAGCATCGCGGCTGGCAAATCCAAGACTCCGACTACATCCCGTCAAGGAGGAACGAGCATGGAAAGCAAGACGCGCCCCCATGTCGTCATCATCGGCGCCGGTTTTGGCGGTCTCAATGCCGCACAGGAACTTCACGCCGCAGAGGCTGACGTGACGTTGATCGACAAACGGAACTATCACCTGTTTCAGCCACTCCTCTATCAAGTGGCTACGGCTGGCGTACAACCAGGCGACATCGCCTATCCGGTTCGAACGATTCTGCGCAAGCAGAAGAATCTTGACTTTCGCATGACGCGTGCGACCGGCGTCGATGTCGACAAAAGACTCGTCTTGACGCGTGCCGGTGATATCCCCTACGACTATCTGATTGTCGCGGTCGGAGGCTCAACCAATTTCTTCGGGCTCGATTCGGTCGCGGCCAACGGTTTCGGTCTGAAAGATATCGAAGATGCCGTCGGCCTGCGCAACCAGATTCTCAGCATGGTAGAACGGGCGATGCAGGAACCGGACCCTGACCTGCGGCGTGCGATGCTGACCTTTGTCGTCGTCGGCGGCGGCCCCACCGGCGTTGAAAGTGCAGGCGCTCTGTCCGAGCTTGTTCGCCTGGTGCTGGTAAAAGATTATCCGCGTCTCAACATCAAGGAAGTTCGCATCATCCTGCTGGAAGCCTCCGCTCACCTCTTGGCCGCCATGCCGGAGCGATTGCAGGACATTACCTACCACACGCTGCTGGCAAAAATGGTCGAGGTTCGTTTTTGCGCTACCGTGACCGATTTCGACGGAGAAAAAGTAACGCTGCGCGGCGATGAAGTGATTCCCGCGCGCACGCTGATTTGGGCGGCCGGCGTTCAGGCCGCCAGTTTCGCGGCCACCAGCGGCCTCGCACTCGGCAGCATGCGACGGATTATCGTCAATCAGTTTCTCCAGGTACCGGAGCACCCGGAAATCTTCGTGATTGGTGATGCCGCACACTTTGAACAGGACGGTCGCCCTCTGCCGATGATTGCGCCGGTAGCCAACCAGGGCGCGGTCATCGCGGCGCAAAACATTCGAAACATTCTGCAAGGCCAACCGCTGCGCCCCTTCTTATACAAAGATCCCGGCATCTTGGCAACGATCGGCCGCAATGCCGCCGTCGCCAAAATGGGCAACATGGAATTTCAAGGTTTCTTTGCCTGGATTCTTTGGCTCGGCATCCACGTACTCCGTCTGGTCGGTTTTCGCAACCGCCTGATGGTTCTCTTAAACTGGGCCTGGGAATATTTTTTCTACGAGCGCGGCGTGCGCGCCATCATGCCCAACATCGAAAAACAAATCAAAAGTTAAGCGACAAAAGGAAATCAAGCGGGACGTTTTTTACACGAAGAGGCGAAGAAGGGAAGGCAGGAAGATTTTAAAAATTATTCTTCCTTTCTTTCCACCGGGCCAATACGATCGGCCCGCTTCGCTTCTTCGTGTTATCGTTTCTTTTCGTCCTTCCATTCTTTTGTGTCCATTCTTTTTTTCAATTGTCTGCACTCTGAAGCGAGAAAGCAAAAAGGAAGCGGAGATACTTCTCCGCTTCCTTTTTGCTTCTCACTTTGCACTACATTTGCGCAATGAATTGCCCATGAAATTGTTTTTTTAAGCGCGCTGCGATTTCACGATCGGCTGCGACCATTTCATAATCGCTCAGTTCTTCCGGCGTAAGCCAAACGACCGCCTGATGTTCATGCAGCGTCACATGCTCGCTTTCGCTCGCAAACCAATACGCATGCAGGCAAATGTCGCCGAACGGATAGCGGTAAACCGACTCTGCGTATTTGACGCCAACCGTTCCGCTAAGCTCCAGCTCCTCCTGCAACTCGCGCCGTAAGCAAGCCGTCAGTGCCTCGCCTGCTTCGACCTTACCGCCGGGAAACTCCCATTGGCCGCCTAGCCTCTTTCCCTGCGGACGCTGTGCGAGTAAGATGCGTCCGGCAAAAATGATCAGGCCCGCCGTTACTTGCAGCATCTCTTTATACCGCAACCGGCAACGGCAGCACGTAATAGAGCACTGCAACAAAATGCGCCGCGCTTCCAGCCATCACGAACAGATGCCAGACCGCATGATTGTAGGGCATCCGCCGCCACAGATAAAAGACGGCGCCAACCGTATAAAAGACGCCTCCAGCCACCAACCAGCTCATACCGCCATCCGGCAGCGCTGCCGCCAGCGGCTTGATCGCCAAAACGATAAACCAGCCCATTGCCAGATAGCAAAGCGTAGACAACAGTTTAAAACGCCTGGCATAAAACAGTTTCAGTACGATCCCGATGCAGGCCACCGTCCAAACAATGCCGAAGATCGACCAGCCCAGCGTTCCATGCAAAGGGATCAGCGTAAACGGCGTATACGTACCGGCAATCAGCAGGTAGATCGCCGAATGATCAAAGATTTTCAAACGATATTTGATCTTTTCATCCTTAAAGCTATGATACAGCGTCGATGCCAAATACAAAAGTACCAGCGAACCTCCGTAAATGAAGACGCTCATTTGATGCCAAACGCTATGATAGTGGTAAGCGGCGACGGCCAGTGTGATCAGACCGACTACGGACAATGCCGTCCCCACGCCATGCGTCAGTGCGTTTATTCGTTCCTCCATATTCAGTCCTCCTCTTCGTTACTTTTCTTTACGAAACCACTTTGTTAGTATTCGCTCCCTAACGGCAAATTCCTATCAGCGGAAAAATTTAAGCCGCCTCGCGTCAAAGGATTTATCTCGCTCACTGTCGAATCAGGGCACTATATTTGTTTACGGCAAAAGGAGGTCTGTTCATGCTGCAACGCTTTTTAACGGTTGCCGCCCTGTACCTTTCTCTTATCCTTGCCGCCGGTTGCTCGCAAGTCCCTGCGGGCGTCGGAACCACTTCGCAAGCTGGCTCCTTGACGATTTGCGAAATCAGCCTGTCTGATGCGGTCGCGGCCTGGCAAAATAAAAGCGCCGTTTTTATCGACGTCCGCAGCGCAGAGGAATTTAGCGAGGGACACATTCCCGGCGCAAAGTTGCTGCCGCTGCCCTTGTTGGAAAGCCGCTTCGCCGAAATCCCCAAAGATCGCCCGGTCATCCTGGTCTGTCGCAGCGCAAGACGCAGTGCCCAAGCGAATCTGCTCCTGCAGCAGCTGGGTTTTCAGAACACTGCCAGCATGAAAGAAGGCATGCTGCGTTGGTCTGAAGCACAGGAAAAAGATTGAACGCACCACTCACTTTCCTCATATTTACAGTTTTCTTTTTGCCTGATAGAATAACATTATGTTCAGCTTTGCATCAGAGAAAGGATGTGCTTGCGTGCAATCACTGTTATATTCCATCATTGAAGCCAATCGCTCCTGGACGCGCCAGGGCAAAGTGGCGAATTATATTCCCGGACTGGCCAAAGCAAATCCAGAGGCGCTCGGCATTGTCCTCATCACCACCGACAATCAAAGTTACGCCGCCGGCAGTCATGAAACCCCCTTCACGATCCAAAGCATTTCAAAGATCCTGACCTTTACCTGCGCACTTATGGATACGCCGTTCGCCGAACTCTCAAAAATCATCAGCTTAGAGCCGACGTCCGATGAATTCAATTCAATTTCCAGCCTTGAAATCAAGAATACCCATAAGCCTCTTAATCCGATGATCAACTCCGGCGCCATCGCCACACTCAGTCTGGTTAAAGGAGACTCATACGCCGAACGCTTCCAGCGGGTTTTTTCCTTCGCCAAGTTACTGACCGGTAATGAAGCGCTACCTTTGAATCAGGACGTCTATGCCTCCGAATCGCGCACCGGGCATCGTAACCGGGCGCTGGCTTATTATATGAAAAGCACCGATATCATCCACGATGATGTCGAAGAATTGGTCGACGCCTATTTCAGACTTTGCTCGCTGCAAGTCACCTGTCACGATATCGCCCGCATCGGTGCGGTTCTCGCCGGCAATGGCCTGCTGCCCGGTTCAGAGACACGCGTCATTCCGAAAGACATCTGCCGCATCGTCAAAGCCGTGATGGCTACTTGCGGCATGTACAACGGTTCCGGTCTCTTCGCCACCTCCGTCGGCCTGCCTGCCAAAAGCGGCGTCGGCGGCGGCATCTTGGCCGTCTCGCCCAACCGCATGGGCATCGGAGTCATGGGCCCCGCACTTGACGAAAAAGGCAACAGTCTTGCCGGAATCAAAGTACTGGAAGACTTGTCTAAGCGCTTGGATTTGAGTATTTATTAAAAGCCCACCCGCTTTTAACAGGAAGAAATCGAAAAGTGGCTGTCTCGTTATAGCAAAAGCTATTTTGAGACAGCCACTTTTCTCTTCATTTCCCTATTTAAAACTATTTCCCGTTATTCTGCAATTTTTTCTCAATCGCCGTAATGACCGTTTCAATCACTTTTATTCTGGCATGGAGCTTCGAATTCGCTTCGACAATCGTCCAAGGTGCGTGAATCGTACTGGTGCGAAAGAACATCTCATTGACGGCCTCTTCATACTCCGTCCATTTTTCCCGATTTCGCCAATCTTCTTCGGTGATTTTCCATTGCTTTTCCGGCGCGGCCATCCTTGCTTCAAAACGCTGCTTCTGTTCCGCCTGATCGATATGCAGCCAAAACTTTGCCAGCACCGCGCCATATTCACTCCACTGCTCTTCCATTTCATTGATTTCGCGGTAGGCGCGCCGCCAGTCCGCAGGCTGACAAAAGCCTTCCACCCGTTCCACCAGCACGCGCCCGTACCAGGTCCGATCAAAAATCGCGATATGCCCCGCTTTCGGCATCTGCCGCCAAAAGCGCCATAAGTAATGCTGCGCTCTTTCTTCCTCCGTTGGCGCCGCAACCGGTATGACGCTGTAACCACGCGGATCCATGTTTTCCGTCAGACGGCGGATGCAGCCTCCTTTTCCGGCGGCGTCCCAGCCTTCGAACGCGATGACGACCGGCAGCCGTTCGCTATAACAGATGTATTCCAGTTCGCGCAAACGTTTCTGGCTTTTTTTCAAACGTTCTTGATACTCCGCCTCACTCAGGTCCCGCGTCAAATCGACATCGCTCAGCACCGAAGAGGTAAAGACTTTCGCCAGCGCAGGCTCGCTGCGCTTCGTTTCCGCTGCCTTCATCTCTTCGGCTTTTGCGCGCACAACCCTTTCTAAGCGCTGCACCACGTTTCCCGCTATCTTCGCCGCTGCAAAACGCCGATCATGCGCTTCCACAATCGTCCACGGCGCATGCTCCGTATCGGTTTGACGCAGCATTTCCTCTACTGCCGTCTGGTATTTTTCATAATGGAGGTTTTGTTTCCAATCGTCCGTTTTCACCCGCCATGCAGTCGCCGGATTTTTTTCCAATTTCTCCATGCGCTCTTTCTGTTCCCGTTTGCTGATATGTAAGAAGAACTTAATGACCAGCGTTCCCGCATCCGCCAATTGCTGTTCAAAAGACAATGCGTCTTTGAACAGCTCATGCAGATGCACTTCTTTCTCTTCCTGCTTCGCCAAACGCGACAAGACTGGCGCATACCAACTGCGATCAAAGATCGTAATCCGGCCTTTGCGCGGCGTTCTTATCCAAAAGCGCCAGAAGTAAGGACGATGCGCCGCTTCCTCTTTCTCGTCGCCACCGGTATGGACATCAAAGCCCCGCGGATCGAGCGCTTGAATCAAGTCGTTAATCAGCGTCCCCTTGCCGGCCGCTTCCCAGCCGGCAAATACGATCAGCACCGGGATATCACGCTGTTTGGCCCAGCGTTGCAACTCACCCAACCGCTCTTGCAGCGGCCCGATCATCGCCTTGTATTCTTCTTTACTCAGACTTTTTTTCAAATCCACTTTTTCCAACATCTCTTCTCTCCCTCTCTTTCCTGCGGCCCTCCGCTTATGCGAAGCAAGCTTTCACATTAAATCATATGAATTGTAATTACAGTATTGTTTATTTAAGCATGCTAACGAAAAAACTCCGGTTCAAACCGGAGTTTTTTCGTCATTTAGCCGCATAGGATTACGCCTACGATAAATGAGGCGATAAAGAGAATCAGCAACGCAACGTTCCATTTCGACATGACGTTCACCCTCCTGCTTTCTTTTTTCCCCACACCATTTTGCATTCTGCCGTTTCCGGTAACAACGTATTGAACCGGGAAGCCGAAGAAAATATACGAAATGCTGCCTAATGTCACAGGCAGCATCGCGTCTTCTATTACTTTAATTATAACATTTGGCGCCATAGAGTCAATTTGTTTTCCTTTTTTTTACAACAAAACTTCCCGGCAAAAATCCGGGATGTTCATGAGATGCGCTTATTTTTCTTTCCCCTTCGCCGGACGAAGATACATCAAAGCCAGCATCAAAAGAAGCGTTAAAAGGATCGCTGTCGATTGGCCATTCAGCAGGCCCAAACCCTTGCCGTTGTTGAAAAACTGAAAATATATCATTGCAGCAACGCCGGCAAGCGCCGAAGTAAACGCAGCCGACGTGGTAGGACGGCGCGAGAAAAGACCAAACAGCAAAGGCGCGGTGAGACATACCGACATCAGCGAATAAAAGATGGACAGCGCGGTTATGATATTAGGCAGTAAAATCGCCAGGCTCACGCCCAAGATGCCCGCTGCGGCCGCCACAATTCGGCTCACTTTCAACAGCTTGGCATCGGACGTATCCGGTCGCCAAAACCCTTTATACAAATCTTTGGAGAAGGACGAGGTGATCATGTACAACACCGCATCGGCTGCACTGACTTCCGCGGAAAAGATGGCCGCCAAAGCCAGCGCCGAAGCCCAAAACGGCATGCATTCTTTCATGACTAAGGGCAGCGCCATCTCGCGCTCCGACAGATTCGGAACCAACGTCGCCGCTGCCATGCCCAGGAAGGCGGGAATCACCGCGAACCCCAGCATAACAAGTGCGCACAGCGTCGTCCCCCACTTCACCGTCCTCTCATCCTTGGCGCTATATATTTTTCCGATCAGGCCGGGAGAGATAAAAAACGACGGCGTCAGCATCAGGAAAAAACCGATGATCGTCGAAACACCTGCGCCATCGACGCTGAAATAAGCCTGCGCCGCTTCCGCGCCGACATTGGCGGCAAGCTTTGCCTGTAGTCCGTCCCATCCGCCGACGAAATGCAAGACGAACGGCACCGCAATCATGAATCCGATCAGTTTGACCGCCGCTTCGATGATGTTGACGTACGCGGCGGTCAATAAGCCGCCTGCGCCAAAATACAGTACCACCACGACAGCGCCGATCAAAACACCCATCGTCTTTGATATGCCCGCCACCGCAGAAAGGATCCAGGCAATGCCCATCAGTTGTCCGGAAAAGATAGCAATCGTGCCCACCGCCATCAGTAGTGAGACCAAACCTCTGAAGTTTCGATTGTAACGGTACTCCAGATAATCGCCCAAAGTATAAAAATCATGCTTATTGGCCAGGCGCCAAATCGCCGGGCCAATAAAGAAAGCCAGAAAAAAAGTGCCTAATGCGGATGCCGCAATCCACCACGCCGCCGAAATGCCGACTTTATAACCGAGTCCAGCCACGCCGACCGTCGATCCGGCGCCGATGTTTGGCGCGACCAACGTAATGAATAACAGCGCCGGGCCAAATTTTCGCCCGCCGACAAAAAAATCGGCCGCACCTTTTACTTTTTTGGTAATAAACAGACCAACAACAATCAAGAGCAATGCATACAGCAAAATCGCCCACACATAACCGTTCATTCTTCCTTGCCTCTCTTCATCCTAAGAATCGTATAGCATTCATATTGTAGTGTACGAGGCTCGAATTGTCAAAGCAGAGGTAAAAGCCAGACTGGACTAGCCTCTCCCCCCCTTTTTATGCTATTCTAAAGAAAGAGGGATTTTAAAATGAATGGAGATGATTGCATGAAAGAAAATGATATTCATAATGAGATTCTGGATTTTTTTGAAGATCTGGATTTTGAAGAAGTTGAAGTGGAAGACAACCTGACCGCCCTGTTTGCTGAAATCGACGAAGACAGTGAATATGGTCTGCTTAGCGACACCGAGGGCAGAGTGCCGTCAAGTCTTACGCAACCGCTCGTCTTTGCCTGTTACAGCGCCGAAGGCGCATTCCAGTGGAGCAGTACGTTTAAAACAGCCGAACTCTTTAAATCAGTCTGGTCTGCCCCGGCAACACTCGCGGAAAAATTCGCAGCAGCCCGTCAATTCCGTAAAGACGCCGAATAATCAATCGAACATAAAAAAGCCGCCAAATTGGCGGCTTTTTCGCATTCACGCTGCTATTATTCAGCAATCGCAATCGCTTCGATTTCCACGATCGCATCCTTCGGCAAACGGGCGACTTGAACCGCAGCACGTGCCGGAGGATTTTCCGGAAAATACGTCGCATATACTTCGTTCATTGCGACAAAATCATTCATGTCGCGCAAAAAGACGGTTGTCTTAATAACGCCAGCCATCGATGCGCCGCCTGCTTCGAGGATCGCCTTCACATTTTCCAGCGATTGCTTCGTTGCAGCCTTGATATCGGCAACCAGTTCACCCGTCGCCGGATTGAGCGGCAATTGACCGGAAGCAAACACCATATTGCCAGTGCGCACGCCTTGCGAATAAGGCCCGATAGCGGAAGGCGCTCCTGTGGTAACGATACATTTCTTGTTCATGTTCATTCCTCCAATTCTCTGCTTGAACTTCATGTCAGCGAAGCTAACGACAAAAGCGGGCAGCAACAAAAGCCACTGCCCGCATTTCGATAAAGGAAATCCACTCCAGACAAACATATCCGGTTCATGGTTTCGCAGGCAACGCCACCTTCTTAGTTTATCAACAGCAGCTCCGCCAGTCAACCATAATGCAATTATTCAATGGGTGCAAGCGAAGCTTGGAAGTGACGAAGGATTGGCGGCTCCCATGTGATTTTATAGCCGCGTTTGATTTCATGCGCTCTTTCTTTGATGTTAATCAAAGCATTCGCCATAATGTCAACATGCGCTTGCGTATATACACGGCGCGGAATCGCAAAGCGTGTAAACTCGAAATCAGCCTGCAGCTGTTCTTTGCTATCCGGATCATTTCCTAACATGTAGGAACCGATATCGCAAGTACGAATGCCTGCTTCTTTGTAAAGTTCAATAGCTAAGACCTGAGCGGGAAATTCATAGTATGGTATTTGAGGAAACATCGCTTTGGCATCGACGAATACGCCATGGCCTCCGACCGGAGATTGATAGGTGATGCCTGCATCATCCAAGCGCGCCGCCAGATACTCCATCTGACCGATACGATATTTCAAGAAGTCTTCGTTTAGTCCTTCGTACAGACCAATCGCCAACGCTTCTAAATCGCGCCCTGAAAGGCCGCCATAGGTTGTGAAACCTTCATAGGAGATGCAGCGTGCTTTAATCGGCAGGATTAACGGCGAATTTGCATCTTTGACGCCAATCAGCCCGCCCATGTTCACTAGCGTGTCTTTTTTGGCGGACATGGTGAACATGTCTGCGCAGTCGAAGACGGCTCTGATGATCTCTTTAATGGATTTGTTTTTGAATTCTTCTTCCCTTTGCTTAATAAAGTATGCATTTTCAGCATAGCGAGCAGCATCAATATTCAACGGAATATTATATTTTTTACAAACAGCCGCTACGTCGCGAATATTCTTTACTGATACAGGCTGACCGCCAGCAGAGTTGTTTGTGATGGTCATAACGACCAGGCCGACTTTTTCAGGACCCTGTTCAAGAATAATTTTTTCCATCTTTTCAACATTCATGTTGCCTTTGAACGGCACCCGTTTAGCAGGATCTTTCGCTTCCTCGACCACACAATCGATGGCGCGCGCGCCGCAAAGTTCCACATGCGCTCTTGTGGTGTCGAAGAACATGTTGGAAATCGCGACCTTGCCTTCCGAGAGCATCGTGCCGAACAGAACTTTTTCCGCCGCACGCCCCTGATGAACCGGCTGGATATAGCCATAATTGAAAATGTCTTTGCCGGCTTCCACTAATTTATAGTAACTCGACGATCCCGCATACGATTCGTCTCCTTTCATTACGCCGGCCCACATATTATCAGACATCGCATTCGTACCGGAATCCGTCAGAAGATCGATATAGACGTCTTCTCCCGCAAGGTTGAACAAGTTATAATTCGCCTCTTTAATTTTTTGCGCTCTTTCCTCCGCGCTTAGGATTTTGATCGTTTCCACCATTTTGATTCGAAACGGTTCTGCTACATACTCGATTGCCATGCTGATTTCCTCCGTTACATTTTTTTAAAGTGCATCTTCACTTTAATTCGTATGAGTATTCTTGCTTTTTACTATAGCAATTCTCATGCCAACCAGAGAAACCTTGCAGCAAGGCGCTTGCAAACGCTTCTGATAACTTTCCTTGCCAATTTTTCTTATCAATCAACAAGAAAAGTTATCACTTCTTGCCTTTAAAAGCAACCTACGTGAGTAGAAGCAAAGCGGCAAATGCACCTTTAAAGCTCGTATATCTTCATCTTGTTCAATATCGTCGTGTTCGAGACGCCAAGCGCTTGTCCGGCCATTCGGGAAGAAGGATATTTCTCCAAAACTTGCTGAATCACTTTTTTCTCCACATCCGCCACGATTTCCTTGAGCTGCGGCCATTTACCGTCATTTGGAATTTCAACCTGTATCCGCTTATTGTCTGACACGGGCGCATCCGCCGCTCTTGTGCCGTTTGCCACATCGCCCCATAAGCGAAGATGCTGCACGCTGATTTCCGGCGTATCCACCAGATTAATCAAGCGTTCCAACATATTTTCCAGTTGCCTTACATTGCCGGGCCATTCCTGCTTCATCAGGAATTCCACACTGCCATGCGATAAATGGACTTCCGGCTTAGCCAACTTTTTGCAAATTTTACGAATCAAATGTTGCGCCAGGAGAGGGATGTCTGCGCGGCGCTCGCGCAAAGGAAAAATGGTAAGCGGAATCACATTTAAGCGATAATACAAGTCTTCCCTGAATTCTCCCGCACGCATCATTTTTTCCAAGTTACGATGCGTAGCAGCAACAATCCGCACATCAACCGAAATTTCATCCTCTCCTCCAACGCGCCGGATTACCCCTTCCTGCAATACGCGCAGCAAACGGACCTGCAGCTTATGCGATATCTCACCGATTTCATCCAAAAACAAAGTTCCGCCATGCGCCTGTTCAAACAGCCCTTTTTTCCCGCCCTTAACCGCACCGGTAAAAGAGCCCTCCTCGTAGCCGAACAATTCGCTTTCTAAGAGATTTTCCGACAGCGCAGTGCAGTTGATCGCGATAAAGGGGGCTTTGCATCTATGGCTATCCGCATGAATGGCGCGAGCAAACAATTCTTTGCCCGTCCCGCTTTCGCCGCGTAACAAAACGGTAGAGCTGCTTTTTGAAACGGTGCGCGCCGATGCAATCAGCTCGGTCATCTGTTGGCTTTGGCAAATGATATCCTCAAACGTCGTCAGGCGCTTTTTCTCATCCACCTGCGCGATGACTTTTTTCACTTTGTGAAAATCTTGAACGGTGTATACGGCTCCGATAATTTGTCCGTGATCACTTTTAACCGGGATGCAGCTGATCAATACATGGATCTTTCTTTCACCATTTTTAATTCGATGTTCCTGCAGTTTATAACTCTTGCCCGTATGCAGCGTATCGATCTGGGAAGCAGAGTCGTCCAAAAGCGCCTCTGCCGCAAAACCAACGACCTTACTTGCGTCACAGTGAAAGATATTGCAGGCAACGTCATTAATATGGGTGACATCACCCTTTTCATCCACCGCAATGATCCCTTCGCTCACCGAATTCAAGATCGTTCGCAATTTATATTCCCGATCCTCATATGGCATCTGCTCCAAAAAGCGAACGGCCGTAATCCCTGCCACCGCTCTTAATTCTTCCACGAATTTCTTAACCAGGCTTTCCAGCGGGCAGCGAAACTTAATGACCATACCAAGGCCCGGAATAACCTCCATCGCTATTTTATCAATGCCGTTTTTTTCCGTAATTTTAAAGATCTCATACCCAAGGCCCAAACAATCGATAAAATCAATTCGAATGACATATTCTTGCATGCGTTTTCCCCGCCTTCCCGATCCTTTTATGATAGCGTCAAAACAATCGAAGTAATTAGCAATTGTAGCTCTTTTCAACAGACTGCTTTCACTTTTCAAAACTATAGAAAAACACCTTCTTATTATGCTAACATCATTTCGCAATGACGTTACCAGATAAAGAGGTGTTTTTTATGCTATCGATTCCGCTATGATTCAAGAATGCGCGCATGAATCATCAGGATATTTTGTCCATAGCTGTTTCCCGGAACGGCCCACTTACCGTTGAGATCGGTCCAGCGTTTATTTTTGCCGAAGCGGTCCGAAGCGCGTAGCAGTTCATATCGCGGATCGACAATTTCATTGACCGGTGCTTCCGTTGTCGCATACGCCATCAAATGCTGAATCTGCGCACGCACGCCGATGCGAGGCGTGGGAAACCAAGCGCCTTTAGCTCCGCCGCCGGTCGTGCCTAAGCCGCAATAATTGTTCTGAAAGGGCACGACATCACCGCCATAGCGAAAATGCCCCGTTTCCCAAAGAGCCTGTGCAAACGCCAAATCCGGACGAATCCCTTCTTTTGCACCTTCTTCATAGTAAATTTCCACCAGCTCACGAATCGTACATTCCAAATACGGCGTCGGGTTTTGCTTGCGCAGGTAACGGATGCACTGTTCCAAACTGGCTACCGCATTGCCTTGGATCGAGATATCGCTATACACCATCTGCCGAAAAACCATTCGGTCAAGTTGCCGTGTACGTTTTGGCGTTTCGCTCGTTTTTGCCGTCACCACTTTTTCTGCTGACGCTTGAGAAGCTAGCCCCGTCACGATACTTACCGCAATCACAGCGCTAACAATATATTTTTTCATTACAACCATTCCTTTATCTAAGATCCTTCTTCTTTTTCAAAACGCATACCCGCTTAAACAAGCGTTTTTCGACCCTGGATGCGGCGAACAGCCTGCAGCACGTCACCGCGCCGTTCTTCGCCATGCGTCATTTTATCTTCATACATTCGTCGGTCAGCTTCTTTGATTAATTCCGCCATCGCGATCGGCTGCTCACTGGCCGCCCAACCCAACGATATCCATAGCGGCACTTTGGGCGATGCCTGATTGTAGTGCAGCAGCGCTTCCTGGATGCTTTGCAAAGCCGCCTTTACTTCAGCTGTTATAGCAAACAGCGCAATCACAGCAAATTCATCGCCGCCGATCCGAGAGACCACACAATCCGGCACGGCGTTTTCAATCAGACGCGCCGCTTCGCATAAGAGGCGATCGCCTGCATCATGCCCCAGGTTGTCATTGACCATTTTCAAGCCGTCAATATCGCAAATGATAAGGCCGGCCGGAAATAACTGTTCCGCCTCGACACGGCGAATTTCTTTTTCAAAAAAGAATCGATTATGCAATTTCGTCAATGGATCATGCTGGCTCAAATACTCAAGATTCATGTTCAAGCGTGTATTTTCCAACGTAGCCGACGTTTGAATCGCAAACGTTTCGAGCACCTGCACCTGATCGGGCGGGATTGCTGTTTCGTTCATCACCAGAACCACCGCGTTGACTTTACCGAACAAGTTGAGCGGCATTGCCAGCTGGCAACGCGCTTCATCGAGCACCGTCCGTTTATCCTGCAAGGCTAAACGCGCCAGCTCATTGTCGACTTCCGCCATTTCACTCAGCAACAGTTTATCGTCATCCAGACTGGCCCGCTGGACCTGTCCGTCGTCAAGCACATACATAAAACCGCTCACAAAATTGAAACCCATCTTGGAACAAAGCGTTTTCAAATAACGCTCCAGCAAATCGAAGTAATCGTTGGCGCCGTTTATTTCCTGGGCAATATAATGCAGCATGACAAATTGATCCATTTGCTTGCCGAGCAGTTCCTGATAATGCGTCAAACGTTCGTTGAGAATAATGTTTTCGATCGTTGCTACCGTCTGCTGCACATACACTTCAAGCAGCTGAATGTCCTCAAAAAAAATGCCGCGTTCTTTTTCCGCACACAAGAGAGCCAAGATTGTGCCTCGATTATTAACCATCGGAATGGCAACGCGCAGATTGTCCGCCGACAAGCGCACCACCTTGCGAACAATCGCTTGCCGGATATGTTCCTGCAGAAATTCCTCGCCAATCGGTTCTTTCGTCACACTCACCTGTTTTTCATCAAGCTTTAGCTTGACCTGAAACTCGCCGCGCTTATCCGGCAGCAGGACGCTGGCATTCGCATAACGAAAGCCACGTTCACCGATATTATGCAGATAGGTTTCCCATACTTTTTGTGATGTCCGGCATTCTTGTATATTCTTATTTAAATAATGCAGCATCAAATAATTGTCCGTTATATCGCCCAAGCGCTGTTGCCGCTCCATTTGACGGGCAAGCTCCGCCTCTGTTTCTTCAAGTTTTCGCTTTAAGACCGTCATTTCCGCTTGAAGTGCAGCATTTTTTTGCAGCATATCGACATCCTTGTCCATCTGTTAGTCCCTCCAATTTTCAGAACCGTTACATCGCTCTTATATAATAATACTGGATGCCCTAGGAAAACTCCTGCTGCGTGTGCGCTCTCGCCTTCATTCTTTAACGAACCGGAGAGAAAAGCCCTCGGCCGTCCGCTCCACGCCGCATCCCTGCCAACCTTCTTCCAGCAATTGTTTTTGCTTCACTATGTCGCGACTGTCCACCTCTTGCGTCATTTTCCACTCCGGTACGACCTCTTGCAGCGCTAAATGCAATATACAGCGCAACTGTCCCTGGTATTTTTCCCGCATCTCGCGAATGCGAAAACCGCGCGTCGTCAAAAAGCGCAGACTCGGATAATTGTAAGGCGATGCCGTAGCGCATACGTGGTGGCAGCCGCTGCGCTTAATCAGACGCAGATGACAATCGCCCACTTCCCGATGCAATCCTTTGCCGCGGTGTGCGGGATGAATCGCCACGGCCCCCATATGAGCGACATTCTTAAGTTCCTCGCCCACTAATCCTACATCCTTGCCAAAATTCTCCTCCTGCCGTCGCGGAAAAGAAATCAAATGCAGGCAGACCAGCTCCCCTGCCTGAAATACACCAATGCCGTTTCGCCCCGTCTTCAGTTGATTCATGACATAGTCTTCCGGCATCGGGTGAAACATGCCGGCCACTTCTGTTTCTTTTGCCGCCAGATGCTGCAGCCGCATGACCTGCGGCAAATGTTCCTCACCCAAAAACCGCCATTGATAGCCCGCTTCTTCCAAGCTTGTTCTCTCCCCCACTTTGCTGCTCCCTTCCGCTCTCTCAATCATCCAGACAAAATCGAATTTGAAACACCGTTCCCTCTTTGCCCGTTTCCACATTGATTTTAGCACGATGCCGCGCCGCGATGCTATAGCAAACAGCCAGGCCGAGGCCTGTGCCGTTGGCTTTTGTTGTATAGAATGGAATCCCTATGTTATCGAGGATTTCCTGTGAAATCCCTTCCCCTTCATCCCGGATCGCCAATACAATCTCGTCCTTCTCCCGGTAGGTCTTGATTTTCAATATCCCTTTGCTCTGCATCGCTTCGAGGCCATTGCGCGCCATATTGATAACCAGTTGGCGAATTTCTTTTTCATCGAGCAGCATCTCCGAAACCTCTCCTAGCTGCAATTCGATCGACTTGTCCGCGACCGCAGCATCCGCCTGCAGTAGCGGCGTAATTGCCCTGATAATGTCGTTGATGTTGCGCCGTTCCAAACTGACCGGCCTATTCTTCGCCAATGACAAAAATTCGGAAATGATGCCGTTCGCCCGATCCAATTCCTCAATCATCAGCTCATAAAAGGAAACATTTTTCGCATCCGCTTCTTTTTGCGACATCATCTGTAAAAAGCCGCGCACAGTCGTCATCGGATTGCGCACTTCGTGCGCGATACCGGCAGCCATTTCGCCGATCGTATTGAGGCGATCCAAACGCAGCAGCTGCTTTTCCATTATTTTCTGCTGCGTCACATTACGAATGATCGAAAGAACCGTTTCGATCTGTCCATCATCTGCATACTCCGGAATGATATCGGCTTGAAAATAGACGACCGCGCCATCGCGAAGCATCATCTCAAATTCGAGCGGATGCCGCTTCGTTTTCGGACCGCACTCCTCTTCCACCAGAATCTCATTCACCGCCTGCCAAAACGGTTCCGGCACGTCGCGCGCGTCCAGCTGCCGTCCAGCAAGTTCCGGCGCCGTCAGCGACGCATACGGCTCAATGGCCGGATTCACATAGACAACCTTCCATTCTTTATCTAGGCGCAAGATAATATCCTGCGCATTTTCAACCAGCGTTTTGAATTCACGCTCCCGCTTGAACAGTTCCTGGTTGGCCTCTTTAATCGCCGTAAAATTATTTTGTAGTTGTCCGGCCATTTCATTGAAGGTGGCAGCCAGCATGCCAAATTCATTTCTTGCAGAAATATTCACCCTGGCCGTCAACATACCCGCTGCGATTTTTAACGCCCCCTGCTTTAGTTGATGGATCGGCGCAATCACTTGGCGTTCGACAAGGACAAAGATCAGCGCCAACGCCGACAGCAGCGTCAGGCAGTACAAGGCCAGAATGGGCCATAGCAAGCGCATCACCTGCGCTTCAATCTCAACCGCTTCAAGCAATGCGATGACTTTCCAACCTGTTTTTTCGTCCACGACGCCCCACATCAATTCCCATTTGTCTTCAACGCGCACCAACTTGAATTCTTTGCTGTCCTCATTTAGGTTCGCTAAATCCGTCACGCCGATCTCCTGCGGCGTCAGCATCAACCAATCCGTATGCTGCGGATAAATAACGATCCTATCATCACGACTGAGTACCGTAATATAGCCGCTCGAGCCGATCTTCATTTTTTCCACTTCTTTAGCCAATTCCTGAATGTTCCAGCCGAACACGACCACACCGGCGATTCGCCCTTCCTGTTCCACCGCCTGCGCCACCGCGACCGTCAACTCGCCTGTCGCCCGAACGTATGGATTCGTAATATAAGGCTGTCCCGGTTGCTGCAGCGCTTCCTTGTACCAAAAACGACCGCGCGGATCATAGCCGCGTTCGGCAAAGAAACGAGGGTATTCAAAATAACCGCCCTCTTGCGTACCAACGCCGACGCCAAGCGTATGTTTGTGCGCTCTTACAAACGCATCCAGCGGCTGATACAAAAGCGGCGCAAGCGTCGACTTTTCGCTAATCGCATCCGAGCCGATGCCTTGCATCAGCTGATAGGTTCGATAATCAAACGCCATCTGCCTAACGTCAGCAAACGCCGGCTCCGTGATCCCCTCTTTAATTCGGGCATGTATGTGATTGATCGCTTCTTTCGACTGCAGGGTAAACTCCTGATATACCTGTTCACGAACCACCTTATATGTATACAAAGCGCCCGCCATAAAAAATAAAGCGCTTGCCAATAGCACCCAGGCAATCAAGGTCGTGCGTACGGACCGTTCATTTAACAACATATCGTCATCTCCAGACTCCCCACCTCTTCTAGCCAAACACTTGCTTTGCAGCCGCCTCCTTTTTCATAAAGGACAAAACTCTTCTTCATTATAACAAAAAAATACCATTTTTCTAACAAGTTTATGGATAATAATTCCTTCCCATTATATAAAAGGCGCCGACTCAACAAGTACGGCGCCTCTTTTCTATGAACTTTTCCCCTCTGCCCGCAACGCAGCGCCGCCTTCCGCAAAATACAGCAACTGGATTTCACGCACCACTTCCGCGCCCCTGCTCGAAATTTGAGGTATGGAATAGCCGATAAAAAGCGGCGACGTTACGAAACGAGGCACCAGTTTGACTGCGATTTCCTCTTCCAGGTGATAAAAAAAGATATTATAGCTGTTGCAATTCTTATGGAAATGATGCAAAAGATAATGCGCCACCGCCTGGATGTAATCCGCCATCACATCAATTTTCGCCGGATCGCGCAAACGGATGTTGCACTCGATAAAACCGATTTTAGGCAACGTAGCCAGATTCAGCTCGATGCCTGCTTCCTTGACAATCACATCGCCGCTAAAACTTTCCTGCGGTATTTTCGGCACATAGTCCAAATGTTTCAAACCGATGATCTGCATATGCGGGTGACGAATCGTACCGCCGGAATAAGGACCGTGATTCTTAAAAAACAGCACCGATGAATATTCGCCGCTTCGCACCAGTTCCTGCCATTTCTCCACGCCAAACCGGATCACGCGGTGCAAATGTTCTTTATTATAAACAGACAGTTCGCTTTGGCAATCCTCCGTTTCGATCAGCACCGTTTGCAGCGTATCTTCAAGCACCGGGAATTTGTTCTTCAGCCAAACAATCGAACCCTCTTGCGCCAAAATATTTTCCAGCTGCTCCCGGCCGCAAAACGGGCAATGAAAGCCGCGCTCCACCACGGTCACGGGTTTGAATCGCCCAATGTCATAATCGAAGCGCAGATGTGTCATTTTTCTATCCTTCATTCCAATCACCTATTTCTTTGCAACAATGCATCGTATACATTCCCTATCATATCAAAATCGCCGCATTCATGCACTATATCGCATCAGGAAAACTCATCCTGATTTTCATGCCCTCACCCGGCTGGCTCCAACATTCGATCGTACCGCCAAACTGTTGCGTGACAAGATTGTAGACGATGCAAAGGCCAAGGCCAAGCGCACCTTGCCCGCGCCGCGTCGTGAAAAAGGGATTGAACATCTTGCCCAGCACCTCTTCACTGACGCCTTTACCATCGTCTTGATATATCACATCGAGTCGCTTCTTTTCACGTCGTACGCGAATTTCGATATGCCCAACCTGTTCCGCTTCGTAGGCATGTAAAATCGAATTGTTGATCAAATTTACGATGACCTGTGAAAAAGCGGTTGGAAAGCCATCCATTTCTTCTTCTTCCGCACATTCCACCGTCACCTGATGCCTGCCTTTATGCAAAAGCGGCGCCATGTTTTGCAGGATCTCCGCCAGATGCAAGCGCAAATTAAACGGACGCCGCATCTCCTTCATCTGATCGACCGACACCTGCTTGAACGTTCCGATCAAGCGCGCCAAACGATTGAGATTTTTCAGCAGCATTTGCGCCGCCTCTTGTTCCTCTAGAATCAGACGCAGCACTTCTGATTTACGCATCCTTTCCTGTTGCGCGCAGCGTTGCAGCTGTTTCGCGCTTTCTTCCAAATGCGAAGCCAGCGTGATCGCCACGCCGAGCGGCGTATTGAGTTCATGTGAAACGCCGACCACCATATTCGTCATGGCCACCATTTTTTCCGACTGCAGGAGAAACTCCTGCGTACGGCGCAGTTCTTCCAGCAATTGCGCCAGCTCTTCATTTTTCCCCAGCAGTTCTTGCGTACGCAGATTCACTTTACGCTCCAGTTGTTCATTGGCCTCACGCAAATCATCTTCCGCTTTTTTTCGCTCCGTGATGTCATGCCAGGTAAACAGCACGCAACGGTTGCCGCCCAGTTCAATCAAATCGCCCGCCATCGTACCGATCCGCACTTCACCGCTCTTCGTCCGCCAATGCGCCTCCAGATCGCGCACCATCTTCTTGTCAAACAGTTGCCGCCAATATTCGGCCCGCTCGCGCGGATGCAGCCATAGGCCGAATTCTGCCGACGAGCGCCCAAACACTTCACTTTCTTCATAACCGAACTTTTCAAAAAAAGCATCGCTCAGTTCAAGATTGCTCATATCCGTCGCCCGAACAATACCGATCACATCGGCGCTGCAGCGAAAGGCCGTAGCAAATTTATCCTTCGATTCCGTCATCGACCGCTCCGCGTGCATATGCGCAAATATTTCCTGTTCCAGCGTCCGATTGTTCTCTTCCATTTCACGATACGCCAACAGCAGCGCTTCACTGGCAGCGTCCCGTTCTTTGCCGGCAAGCGCGAGACTTTCCGCCATCGCATTGAGACTTTGCGCCACTTCTGCCAGCTCCGGGCTGCAAGTCGTATCGATCCGTCGCTCCAGTTCTCCGCAGGCCATGGCTTTAGCCGCAGCGTTAATTTCTGTAAGCGACTGCATCATACGACGGCGGGAAAGCCAAACAAAGCCAATACTGGCCGCGACTGTGCCAAACGCAAGCAGCAACACGCTCCAGAAAATTCTTGTCTCCACTTTGCTTCCCCTCCTTTACGGCGAAAAACATCTACTGATATCTTTCGGTACAGCCTTTCATTTCCCTGCCTTATCCCCTCTTAGAGATCGACGTCGGAGTTTCCCGCCAGACGGTGATAACGATATACCGGGCGCCCCACACTGCCGTAGCCGACCTGCGCCGCGAGAAGCTCCAACTGCTGCAGATATTTCAGATACTTGCGCATCGAGCCCAGTGAAATTCCGACTTCCGCGGCCATGCCGTCAGCGGTAAATTCGCTTTCGTTTTGAGAAATTTTCGCCCAGATCCGTCGCAGCGTATTGCGATCCAGGCCTTTCGGCAGCGTCATATCACCGACAGCGCTGCGCCGCTGCAAAACATATTCGTCCAGTTCCTGCTGATCGAGACGCTGCTGACTGTTCATCAATTTACGCCTCTTTTTATAAGCTTCCAGCGCCGCTTGAAAACGGCTGTACTCAAACGGCTTGATCATATAATCCACCGCGCCGCTGCGCAGCGCCGCTTCGATGCTGTCCTGGTCACTGGCCGCTGTCACTAAAATGACATCCACCTTATAGCCTTTGCCGCGAATCGCAGCCAATAAATCCAAACCATTCATCCCGGGCATAAAAATATCGAGCAAGATCAGATCAACCGGCTGCCGTTCAAGAAAGACCAGCGCATCACCGCCGGTTTTCACCAGTCCCGCCGCCGCAAAACCGGGCACACGTTCCAGATAACGCCGGTTCAGCTCGGCAACCATCGGATCATCTTCTACAATTAACACCTTAATCATTTACTTCCCCCTTACTTTCCGGCCCGCTTATGCCCGGCGCGTCCTCATACGGAATGATGATTCTAAATTCCGTGCCGTCTTCCGGAGCACTGTCATAATCGAGCACGCCATGCAAACGTTCCAGACTTCGTTTCACCAAATAAAGACCGATGCCCCGCTCCGGTCCTTTTCCAGAAACGCCGCGCTGAAAAATCGCCGCCCCCAGCTCAAAAGGGATTCCCGTTCCGGTGTCGCGCACCAGGATGCTTAAGCCATCTTCCACCAGGCGAATGCTCAGTTCAACTTCCTTTTCGGCGGCGTCCTTTACGGCGTCAAACGCATTTTCCAGCAGATTGCCGATAATCGTCACCAACTCATGCACCACCGTGTCCGGCTTTAATTTCGGCAGCCAGCTCTCCTCCGCCAAGCGCATCACGACGTCTTTCTCGCGCGCCGCACTCAGCTTGCTGAGAATGAAGCCCGCCATCACCGTATCCTTAATCCGGCGTCTGACAAAGTCGACTTCCGTACGATGCTCTTTGACCACTTTGTTGACATAGTCCGCCAATAGCTCGTAACTCTCCAATCGAACCAAGCCCAAGACGACATGGAACTGGTTCATAAATTCATGCGACTGCGAGCGCAGCGCTTCCATATATTCACGTACGCCGGTCAATTCTTCCGCCAATTGGTTGATTTCCGTCTTGTCTTTAAAGGAAGCGATCGCTCCGACAATCTTTCCCTCTACCAATAACGGCACCCGGTTCGTCAACACCGAAACGCCGCAAAAATCCTGCTCCTGATTCAATTCCGTCATCCCGGTCCGCACCACTTCCAGCAAACGGCTATTCGGCACGAAACGATTGACCGGCTGACCGACCGGTTCACCTGCGACGCCATAGAGACTCAAAAGACGCTTGGCCTCTTCATTGATCAATGTGATCCGCCCGTCGCTACCGATTGCAATGATGCCTTCCCGCACCGATTGCAAAATTCCGTTGCGCTCTTCCAGCATCGACGCGATTTCTTCCGGTTCCAAACCGAACAGCGTCTTTTTGATATTGCGCGCCAGCATCACAGCGCCGGTAATGCCGACCGCCAGACCAAGCAGGCTGGCCACCAAGAGCAGCACCTGCATTCGCCGCGTCGCCACCTTCACATCGTCCATCAAAAGTCCGACCAACACAACGCCGATCTGCCGTCCCTCCGCGTCGATGACCGGCGTAAACGCGCGCAGCGAATAACCGAGCGTTCCCTGCGCGATCGAACGATATTCTTTGCCGAGAAGGGACTCTTTTTCATCACCACCGGCAATGCGCTGACCGATCAGTTCGGGATTCGGATGCGAACGCCGCTTCCCTTCCATATCAAACACCGTAATGAACTGGACATTCGTGTCCACCATGCTTTGACTGGCATAGGCCTGTATCTCGCCATCATCGTCGCTGTGGCTCAAACTTTGCACCACGACCGGCGCTTTGGCAACCATCCGTGCGACGCTGACCGTCTGCCGCCACAGATCGTTTTCCTTTTCATCCGCCACAAGTTGGGACACCAGGAGATTGCAAACCAATAGCGCAATCGCCACCACGCTACAGCCCAGCAAAATAATCTTGCTTTGCAAATCCAAACTCTTCTTCACGTCTTTACTCCTTCGAACCATCCACTATTTGCATCATACTGTATCACTTTGCGCTGTGCAAGCTCAGTCGTGCACAAAAAGCAAACGTTTTTATGGCGCATATAAATTTAATTGTACGTATTTTTACGTAAATAAGATTTCCTTTTTTCGCGCTATAAAATGGCGCAGCCCTCTGTTTCTCTGCTTTCACTCCTTTTTTACGCCTGTCAGGATTACACTTTGAACTGCACTTCATTTTCCGCGGACTTTTTCCACCACCACGAGACATTCAAAAATTCCTTTTCTCATAATACTTTGCCTGCCGCATACCTTCAAGCAGAATATCTGTTATTTTTTTCAGCAACCTCCATCCTGCACGCTCGCTTTTTTAAATCCTTTCCTTACAATTCGCCACGCCTTTTGCTTTGATTTGTACTTTTTAACAGGACAACTATTATTTACCACAGGATGCCGCACTTTTAGCACGTCTTATAGTTATTCAAAGCCGCTTCTTTTCTCGCCTCCGCATTAATTTTCGCACTATTGCGAACAACATTTTTGTTACATATAATACTTATAGTAATCATAACTACTATAAACTACAGGAGGTAAACTATGTCTGAACAAACACAGAACAAACTGACCCTGGTCCCACTCGTCCTTATGATTTTCACTTCCGTCTTCGGCTTTGCCAACATGCCGCGTTCCTTTTATCTGATGGGTTACGCCGCAATTCCCTGGTATATCTTGTCGGCGTTCACTTTCTTTTTGCCGTTCGCCTTCATGATGGCCGAATACGGCGCCGCTTTTAAAAACGAACGCGGCGGCATCTATTCCTGGATGGAAAAATCCGTCGGCCCTAAATATGCATTTATTGGTACTTTTATGTGGTATGCTTCTTATGTCGTTTGGATGGTCAATATCTGTTCCGCGATCTGGATTCCATTCTCTAACGCGCTGTTCGGTTCCGACATTACAGCCAGTTGGGGCGTCATGGGCTTAAAATCAACGCAGGTCTTAGGCATTCTCGGCATCTGCTGGATTCTAAGCGTCACTTATATTGCCAATAAAGGTTTAAAGAACATCACAAAGGTCACTTCGATCGGCGGCACCTTTGTCGCGCTGCTCAACATTGTATTGCTGATTGGCGCTGCCGCGGTACTGCTGGCAAACGGCGGTCATTTCGCCGAACCGGTACTCAGTGATGCGGGCAACGGATTCTTCCATGCCCCGAACCCCAAATATCAATCCGGTCTTTCCATTCTTTCCTTCCTCGTTTTTGCCCTCTTTGCTTACGGCGGCATTGAGGCCGTCGGCGGTCTGGTCGACCAAACGGAAAAAGCGGAAAAAACCTTCCCGCGCGGCGTCGCCATTTCCGCTTTCATCATCTCCATCGCTTACTCGCTTGGCGTATTCCTCTGCGGCCTGTTCACCAACTGGGCTGACGTACTGTCTGCGAAAAACGTCCATATGGGCAATGTCGCTTATGTCCTGATGAAAAACCTCGGTTATCAGCTTGGCCACAGCTTCGGCGCCGCTGAGCCGACTTCGCTTCTCCTCGGCATCTGGATGGCTCGTTTCGTCGGCCTTTCCATGTTCCTCTGCCTAAGCGGCGCTTTCTTCACGCTCTGCTATGCACCGCTCAAGCAGATGATCGAAGGAACGCCCGCCCAATTGTGGCCGAAAAAACTGACGCTCCTGCACAAGACGACCGGCATGCCGGCAAATGCGATGTGGGCGCAGTGCGGCATTATCATCGCCTTTATCCTGATGATTACCTTCGGCGGCGAAGGCGCTTCGAAGTTCTTTAATAAGTTAGTGTTGATGACCAATGTCGCGATGACGCTCCCGTACATGTTCCTCTCCGGCGCCTTCGCTTCCTTTAAAAAGAAACAGGAAATCCACAAACCGTTTGAAGTCTTCAAAAGCTACCGCAGCGCCTTGATCGCGAGCGTCATCGTGACGCTGACCGTCGGTTTCGCTAATTTCTTCACGATTATCGAACCGGCGATGAACGGCGAAATCGACGACACGATCTGGATGATCGCCGGTCCGGCCGTCTTTTCAATCATTGCGCTCGTCCTCTATGGACGCCAGGGCAAAGCGAATTCTTCCGACAGCGAAAACATTGCTTAAGACTATTTTTTCCGTCCGTGTCGCACGTTTTGTCGGCACGGACTTTTTCTTGCGTTAAGCCGCCTTAGGATTTTTTTAAAAGCGTCGCCATATTGTTCGCCGATCGGTGCTATAATGAAAGTCAGATGGATTTTTATAGAAATCGAGGTACTGTTTTTCATGATCATCTTAAAGAGTGAACGGGAAATTAAATTGATGCAGGAGGCCGGAAAACTGCTGGCCGATTGCCATAAGGAAATAGCGCAGTTGATCCGTCCGGGCATCACCACGTTGGCGATCGACGCCTTCGTCGAAAGCTATCTGAGCAAACATGGCGCAACGCCTGAGCAAAAAGGCTATCACGGCTACCCCTACGCAACCTGCGCTTCCGTCAACGATGAGATCTGCCATGGCTTTCCAAGCAAGAAGCCGTTGCGCAACGGCGATATCGTGACAATCGATATGGTCGTGAACCTGAACGGCGCACTGGCTGATTCGGCTTGGAGTTACGCGGTCGGCACCGCTTCCTCCGAAACCAAACGCCTCTTTGAGATCACAAAGACGGCGCTGTATAAAGGCATCGAAAAAGCCGTTGTCGGCAATCGCATCGGCGATATCGGTCACGCGATCCAAACTTACGTCGAAGCAGAAGGCTACTCGGTCGTGCGCGACTTCACCGGTCACGGTCTCGGACGCGACCTGCACGAAGACCCGGCCGTACCGCATTTTGGCGCACCGGGTAAGGGCGCAAAACTGAAGGCCGGCATGGTCATCACGATCGAGCCGATGGTCAACGTCGGCGCCTGGCAGTGTAAGATGGATCAGAACGGCTGGACCGCGCGCACTGTCGACGGCAGCCGCTCCGCACAATATGAACATACCCTGGCGATCACAGAAGAAGGCCCCCTGATTCTGACCGCACAAGATGAATAAAGAGAACAAGAGGCTGTCTCAACTGAGACAGCCTCTCTTTTTTTAACGTATTACTCCCTGCGCATAGCAGGGAACAACTGTCAACGCATCTTGCCGCAGGCAGTACCGGACATCGTCCATCAGGTCGAGATCCTGCAGGCGCTTGCCGTTGCGGCTGGTCACCGCGCTCGCCACCAAGTTCGCTTGCGCTGCCCGATACATCAAGAGTACGCCCTGCGCCGCATCGGTCAGTTCCGTTTCGGCCAATGCCGCCAGCTTTTCCGTCAGCAGACCCGCGCACAGGCTGTCTTCGAGCGAAAACAGACCGTCCGTTCCGGCGCAAACGATCAGGATATCCTTGCCGCTTGCAGCGGCGTCGGCGCAAACGGCGGCCGCATTCAAAAACGAACCGATCAACGTGCGATACGCGCCTTCCGTCGATTTGATCGCGCTTGTACCGTTCGTCGTCGTCATCACGATCTGCTTGCCCTTCACCTTCGCGGACGAAAATTCCAAAGGCGAATTGCCGAAATCATACCCTTCGATCCGTATCGACTTTCGCTCACCGGCAAACAACGTCGCACCGCTTTGTTTCGCCAGCTCTTGCGCGTGTTCGACCGAAAGGGCGGGTAAAATCGCTGCGCACCCATTGGTAAGCGCGGTGACAATCGAAGACGTCGCGCGGAATATATCGAGCACGATGCAGACCGTAGACGTTAGCTCTCTTTCTTTGACAGTACCAGGCAATAATGCAACATCAATTTTCATGCGATTCTTTCCTTTCCAACTCGTTCTTGCTTATTTCGCTAACGAACCATTCTGATCAATCACTTTTACATCTTTTAAGCCATAATAGCGGCAGAGGCCATACTTAGATACCGGATTGTTCCATTCAATATAATAAACATGGAGCAGCGCCCGATTCGTAATTGGCACGGGACTCAGTTCCAAATCGGTTTTGCCTTGTTGCACCATTTGCCGGATATAGACAATTCGCTCCTGATCCACCCGGTCGACAATCGCATACTGCTGCAGCGTTACTGTCGCCAGCGGCAAAAGCAGCAATCCGATGAGCGCTGCTGCTGCATATTTTTTACTTGCAGCGCCAAGAAAACGTTCTTTGACCTGCGCTACGGATAAGAGCGCCATCACGCCAATGATGCAGAACACCACCGTGCCGAATGTCGCGCGCCCCGGAAAACGCGGCGACCCGATCATAACGAAATTGTTTAGCAGCGCCAAAGAGAGAGCCAGAGCAGCCGCACCGACTTCCGGGTATACCGCCGCCAGTTTTCGCCAGCCGACCTTTGGCTCCAAACCTTTGACGTCGCATTTGCGCAGCGTCATTTTTTTCGCGAGCTGTTTATATATCTGCGTTATCACAAGCAGGTACAAAGCCATTTCCTCCAGGCCTGCCAATGTATTCGAAAGCTGCACCTGCAAATGGCCGGTAGCAATCCCCAGCGGCACCGCCACTTTATTGAATAAAAGCTGACCCAACCAAAGCGAAAGAAATTTGCCGTTACAATAGGATATCACGATAAGCGCAATCACCGACCAGTTTAATGCGGCGGCAACACCACGACCGGCAAGCATCGGTTTTGGCATTTGCAGGCCCTGATGCGTCACGGCATATTCCACGCGAACGGCGCGCCACAGCAAAACGCCGAATAGAACAAGCGGCAGCATATAAAGCAGCATTTCACCGCTAGCGGCAAGGATATTCGTAACGTGTACGATCGGTTTGGCGCTTTGTTCGGCGTAGCGAACATAGTTGCCCGGAGCGCCTGTCAATAGCGCACCGCCAAGGACAGCCCCTGCAAAACCGGAGCACATCCACTTTTCAAGGTATTTTTTTCGATAAGCATCCCATATCAAACAAAGCACCGCAAAAATCATCGTCACCGCCGTATTTTCGACCGTCCAGCCCGCGATAATGCCAGCCGGAAAAAAGAGCACCGCATTCAGCCAAGTATCCTGCAGCGGCGACCTTTTCCAAAACGCCAGATGATACGGCAATAAAAAAGAAAAAATCAAGACTGCCGTCAGCAAATATACGCACGCGCCCGTCATCCAGATGTTGACGGAACCGAATTGCGGAAAGCACAACCAGCAAAACAAGGTGATCAGACCCAAAATATACGGGTTGAAGCGATTGGTCAGCGTTCGCTGCGAATGCCAGTAAACTAAAACAATCAGTGCGACAAACAAAAACGCGTTGAGCGGATTGAACCATTGTTTCCCGAGCAGCAGAAAACTGTCTAAAACGGCAAAAGCGACCATCCGGCCTCCATGCGTCAGATAATGCAGCTGCAGCGACTGATAGACATCCGACCAACTCGCAATCTTATCAAGCGTGCCCCAGATCAACGCATACTCATAATCATCGCGATGTAGCGGCATCCATATGTTCAGGGTCAGCATATAGGCAAATACTGCCCCAAGCATGCCCCAGGCAAACCAGTTTTCCTTTGTCAAAGGTTGAACCTCTTCGGATCCTTTATCGATACTCACTATCTCTTCATCCCCCATCGTATACTCGAAATATAATTTTATCACTCCCGTTATTTTGCGTCAATCAAGCTCTGGGCAAAGAAAAACCCGTCTCTTTTGAGAGACAGGTTTTTCTTGTTCTAACTCAGACCTCGAATTTTGCCACTGCCGACTGCAGTTCGCCAGCGGTCGTCGCCAAGGCTAGGCTGGCCGAAGCGACTTCGTCCATGCTGGCCGACTGTTCTTCCGTCGCGGCCGAAACCGTATGCGCTTCATCGGCGTTGGTCTTGCTGATGCTGTCGATATGCTGCACCGAGCCGACCAGATCCTGACTGCCGACCGCAATCTGATCGATTGCATCAGAGACTTCCTTGATCTGAATCGATAGAGTCTCGACCGCGCCTGCAATCGTTTTGAACGTTTCACCGGCTTCGCCGACCATCGTAACACCGGCGACAACGCCTTTGCTGCTGGACTGGGTCGCTTGGATCGCTTCCGCCATATCCGTTTCATTCTTTTGTATCAATCCGGCGATACGCTGCGCCGCCTGATTGGAATCCTCGGCCAGCTTACGCACCTCTTCGGCTACCACGGCAAAACCGCGACCCTGTTCCCCGGCGCGCGCCGCTTCAATCGCAGCATTCAGCGCCAGTAAATTCGTCTGTCCCGCAATCGAAGAAATCAGATTGACAATCTCGCTGATTTCCTGCGATCCTTTTGCCAGTTCGCCGATAGCGTGTTCCACCGCCTGTGAACCATTGCCGATTTCTTTCATCTGTTCAAGCGCCTGACTGATGACGCGGCCGCCTTGGCTGGTATTTTGCGCAGCCTGTGCGGCAATGTCCGAGATCAGTTTTCCGGTCGCGGCGATTTGCTCGATACTGCCCGACATCTCTTCCACCACGGCCGACATGTTTGTGACCGCCGTAGCCTGGCTGTCGATGCCGCCGGCAATCGTCGTAATCGAATCGGCAACCTGGCTCGCGGCATCGGCCGATTGCTGCGCATTCGCGGTCAATTCTTCGCTCGATGCGGCAACCGTATCCGACTGCGACTGCACCTTGGTGATCAATTCCCTAAGATTCCGGGTCATCACATCAAACGCCCTCGACAGCTGCCCGATCTCATCGTTGGAATCAATCAGAATATCACGCCGCCGCAAATTTCCTTCGGCCAGAAGCATTGCTTCGTCTCGCATCCGGCTGATCGGCATCGCCAGTTTGCCGCTGACGATCCAAATGACAAGCGAAGCGAGCAGTACCGCGCCAATCGCGACGCCCAGCATGATCTTCGTCAGATTGTTTACTTCACGCGTCGCCTCTTCCATCGGCGCCGATACGACCATTATCCACTGCTGCCCCTCCGACACTTGAAACGGTGCAAAGATTCCCAAACGATTGACTCCGTCGGTGGCGGCATATTCGCCAAGTACCGCCTTGCCGCTTTTCGCGGCGGCAAAATTCTTCATCAAACGTTCATCCATTTCTTTCGTAGCGGCCTTGACAACCGGATCGATTTCCTTTTTGCTCAAATCAAGCTTGCCGATCAACTCCGCCCGCTTTGGATGTGCAATGACCAGGCCGCCGTCATCGACCAGAAAACCATAGCCGGTCTCTTTGAATTTCAGATCTTTCAGCATTTCACTGGCTCTGTCGAGTGATAAATTGCCGCTGATCATCCCGATCAGCTGGTTTTGGCTGTTAAGCACCGGCACGCCGATAATCACGGCCAGTTTGCCAGTTGAGCGCGAAAGCAGCGGATCGGAGACATACGGTTTTTTCGTTTCTACGACCTTCTTATAATAATCACGGTCGCTGACATTTGTCACGCTTCCGTCATTACGAAAACCATTGCCGTCCGGTTGAATGAAGTTCACATTATCGAAACGAGACTGCCGCTTTTGTAAATCTGCCAGCAAAGAGCGTATCGCAGCCGGTTCCTTGCCCATCTCAATTGTTGGACTGTTCGCTAACTCTTCCAACTGTATTCTCAGATTGTCAATATCACCTTGAATTCGCTGCGAATAATCCGATGCCACCGCCATCGCCGTATCATCAATGCTTTTTTTCAAATACTGATTGGCGAAATAATAACTGAGCAGCGCCGAGACGCCCAGTGACAGTACCAACAACGAGAGCATGACGCTTAGCAGCTTCCCCCGTATTCCGCCAATCGCAATTTTCTTCTCCATAATGAAACCTCCTTTTTAGTTATAACCCTTCTTCTAATACACATAATTAAGTTACACTTCTCCACTTAACAATCGTTCCCCTGTGTCCGTTCTCTTTTCGCACATTTTCTAAGTATTGTGTAACTAAAGTAATTCCAAAATCCTATCTTATTTATATCTCTCCTTATGATCCAATATTCTTTTTTTTTCAGTTTTTCTCCTGTTTCTATTTCTTTAGAAACATGTATACTTTCCCCCTGCAGGTCTCGTAAAAAAGAAGTCCCGCATTGCTTACAAGCAATACGGGACTTCTTTTTTCATGCGCCTGGCAGACGACGATATAATGTTTCGTCCAGTCCGGCCAAAAACGGCGACGGCTGGTTACGATAAAAGAGACGCAGTTCGTGTAACGTCCGCGTGCAAATCGTATAAAGGAGATTGCGCTCTTCTTCGCGTCGATAATGGCTTGCGTCGGCATCGACCACCAGCACCGCATCAAATTCCAACCCTTTCGCCAAGTACGACGGAATGATAACAATACCGCGATAAAAACCGCCATCTTCTTCCACCGCCAGATTGACGTTCAATTTTCCTTTTAGCGCAAGGAAAATCCGTCGACAAGTTTCGATGTTCTTGCCGATGATGCCGATCGAGTTCCAGCCAGCCTGTCGGATTTCTTCGATGGCCGCCAGCAGCGTCGGCGCTAACGCCTGCGGACTGGAGAGCTTTGTCAATGCCGGAAGCACACCGCTGCGATTGACCGAGTCGGTCGGCATCGTCTGACGCAGCAGCGCCTGGCAAAACGCCTGTATTTCGCGCGTCGAACGATAACTTCGACTCAGTTGAAAGGTATGCGCATCGGGCAACGCAACAATTTCACTCATTTCGGCAAAGCTAGCTGTGCGCAAAAACGGGTGAATCGCCTGTGCCGTATCGCCGACCACCGTCCAAGTACACTCGGGAAACATGCGGCTCAAAATCTTAAACTGCAGCGTCGTATAATCTTGCGCCTCATCGATAATCAGATGTTTGACGTCGCGTCGCACCGGAAAGCCCTGCCACATGCCTTGAAAATACAAAAACGGCGCCAAATCTTCATTCGTCAGGATGCCGTTGTTCAAAAACGCCAATGTTTGCCGCTGAATGGCTGTCCATTCCGACGGAAACGCTGCAACGCGAGAAAACTTTGCCGCCAGCCAATTTCCTTTGAACAATTTGCGATACGCCGCGAGCGGCGTCAGGCGCGTCAGTTTGTCAATCCGTTCAAAAACCGGGCGCAATTCATTTTGCGCCGCCATGCGAGCCATCGCCTTAATCGTCTTCTTGTTCACTTCATTCGTCGTCGCCAGAATCTTTTTTTCCTGTTCTGTACGGATTTCATAAATCAACGGACGTAATGCATCGTGAACCAGTCGCCTGATTTTGTCCAAGCGGACATGCGGCGGCATCGCTGCAAACATGTCTTTATAGTAACTGCGCCATTTCTCTTTACTGAAAACCACTTTGTCGCGCAGCATGATATCCGGATAATCGTCGACCAAATCTTTTTCCAGCCAGCCCAGATACGCCTGCAGGATCTTTTCCCATGCAGCGGACGACTTGAAGCGGATATTGGCCGCCCGTACGGCTTGTGCATCACCGCCGACAGGGGAAAGAACGACTTCCAAGTGCGCGGTACGAGTTTCAAAGCGAATCGGCTGCTCGGCCATCACCTCCGCGGCATAATCCTGAAACGTCATTTGCAAGACGTTTTTTTCGCCCATTTCCGGCAAGACATTGGATATATAATCGCTAAACACATGGTTCGGCGAAAGGATCAGCACATTTTTCTCATTGATGCTTGCGCGATCGCGGTAGAGCAAGAAAGCGATCCGGTGCAGCGCAACCGAGGTCTTACCGCTGCCTGCCGGCCCCTCAACAAAGAGCGCCCGATACTTTCCGTCGCGAATGATTTGATTTTGTTCGCGCTGGATGCTGTTTACAATCGTATGCATCTTGTCGTCGACGCTCTTACCGAGAATCTCCTGCAATACTTCGTCGTCTATTTTCAAATCGGCGTCAAACATGAACTGCATCCGTCCCTGTTTGATCTTATACTGCCGCTTCAAACTGATCATTCCATCGATCCGGCCGCCGGGGCATTCGTATCCGGCCTTGCCCAGACCAAAATCATAAAACATGCCCGCGACTGGTGCACGCCAGTCATAAACGAGGAATTCACCGCTTTCCCCATCGCTCAGCGACGCCAAGCCGACATATATCGCTTCCGGCGTTCCCAGGACAACACCTTCAGATTCCGCAAAATCAATTCGGCCAAAATAAGGCGCATCGAGCATCTTGCGCAAGTTGCGCGGCAGCTCGTGCACGATCGTCGAAAGCGCTCGTTGCCGGTTTGCCGTCTCCACCAGCTGCGCCTCGTCAGCAATGTTGCCGCCGCATAAGCCCCAGTAATCAAGCAGCGTATCGCGCGTTTCCGAATGTTTCTCGCTGCACAGATCTTCACTGATCGCCAACTGGCATTCCAGTTGCTGCATCGTAATCGCCAGACGTTCTATTTCTTGTCGTTGTTCTTGTTCGTTCATGTATGCTCCTTCATTGTAAATAGAAAAAGAGACAACCCGCCAAGTTCGCAGTACGGGCAAAAGCCATACCGCAGCGTGGCAGGTATCGTCACTTACACTATACACGATGCCGGATAAATTGTCCATTTATCACGAAATGATTTCCGAATTCTGCATGCAAACAATCGGCAATTTTATATAAAAAACCGCACCGTCCTCTTTGTTTTCCGCCCACAACTTCCCGCCATGCCGCTTGACGATAATATCATACGAAATACTAAGTCCCAGCCCCGTTCCCTCGCCAACCGGTTTTGTTGTGAAAAACGGATTGAAAATTCGCGTCAAATGCTCCTCACTGATTCCCCCGCCGCTATCGGCAATGCTGCAGCAGACATACTCCGCTTCTTGCCAGCTTTTCAGCGTGATTCGTCCCAAGCCGCTTCCTGACTGACGTTTTTTGATCGCTTGCACTGCATTCATGATGATATTCAGCAACACTTGATTGACTTCGCCGCCCAATGCTTCAATCTCTTGAACCGGCTCTAGCTGCGTGACAACATCGGCAACATATTTCAACTCACTGTTAGCGATCAACAGAGTGTTGCGTATGCCTTCCAGCAAATTGTACTGTTCCTTTTCGCCAAGCTGATCAATCCGGGCAAACGCCCGCAAACTTTTCACGATCTTGCCGACCCTTTCCATGCCTTCGCCGGATTCTTTAAACAACGCCGGCAGGTCATCCAAGATGAACGCGAGCTGCGCCGCCTGCGCCTGCTGTTCAATGCGCTCCGCCAAGAGACGCGCTTCGCGGACATCGCTTTTCAACACCTGACTGCGCAGCTGCCGTCCAAGTTCCAGCATTTCACTGATCTTAGCCACATAGCTCTGCAATGTGTTCAAATTGCTCATGATGAAACCGAGCGGATTATTGATTTCATGCGCCACCCCGGCCGCCAATTGTCCGAGACCCGCCATTTTTTCCTGTTGAATCAACACGCCTTGCGTCTGCTGCAGTTTTCGCAGCATCTCTTCCAATTCGGCCGTCTTATGCTGTAGCTCCTGATCGACTAATTTGCGTTGAGTTATATCCTCTTGAATGCCCATCAGATGGATGATTTCCCCCGCTTCATTCTTTACCGGTGAAATCACGGCATTTGCCCAATAATAACCGCCGCTCTTCGTACGATTGTAAAACTCGCCGCTCCAGCTTTCGCCCCGCAACACCGTCTGCCAAAGACTTTTATATACCGCGTCCGGCTGACTACCCGATCTCAAAATCCGCGGATTCTCGCCAATCGCTTCCTGTTCCGTATAGCCGGTAACACGGCAAAATTGCGGATTCACATATTCAATGCTCCCTTGGCGATTCGTAATAATCACAACGTTCGTACTTTGCTGCACCGCCTGAAATAAAATTTTCATTTTATCCGCTGCATCTGACCGCTCAGCAAGAAAATTCGTTGCAGCAGTTTTCCGCTCCATTTTTTCCAGCTCCTTGTTCTTTTATCGCTCTGCTATTAGCACTTCCCTGTCATTCCATTTTTTACCTTCTTTTGTTTGAAAGATAGAAAAAACGTCCCAAGCCTAAGCTTGGGACGCCTTGTTTTAAATGGTGACCCCGGAGGGATTCGAACCCCCGACCTATTGATTCGAAGTCAAGTGCTCTATCCAGCTGAGCTACGGAGCCATTGGTTCACCGCTATTATTGTACCGAATCCATTCTGCTCTGTCAATGATCAGCAGACCGCCGTCTTCTGTCGTAAAACTTTTAACTGATTTTATAAAACTTTTATCTTTTGGTTATCAGCCATTTATTTTCATTTTTTATACTAAAGCCAGAGAAACCAATACAAAGAAATCAGGAGGCTATAACATGAACAAGCTAAAAGTAATTTATGATGTGGTAAAAAATTTGCGTGCCAAAGAGCGCGCCGCCGGAATTGTCAAACTGGAAATCAAAAAAGATCAAAACACAATTTTTACGCTGCAAAATGAATTCGAAAAAAATTTACTCACCAAACAAAGCAAATCCATTATTCACACCACGCTCGACTACGAAGGAAAACAAGTCCAGCATCAAAGCACGACCGAATTCAGCAATTGTTGCCATAGTCGCGGGCACGCTTTCGGCCATCATCACCGCCACATGGGCCGCTGCTGCGGCTTTAAGGCCAAACTAAGCAAACTGGCATTGGCCTTCCATCTTCTACAGGAGTTGCAGGCTGAAGAGCAGGCCGATCATACGATTCGACTGACATTGAACCTGACAAAACTGCCCGAAGAACTCAAAGAACTCTTGGAAATGGCCAAAGAACAACATGGTGAAGGCGACGATTGCTGCGTCAGAAAAGAACTCGCCGCTTTGACGGAAGGAAAATTTTCGCTAACCGTTCTCGTCAGCGAAAAGAGCGATATTCAAACGGCGACGCTCGCCTTCGACGGCGTGCAGCGCAGCGAAGAAAAAGGCAATCACACGCTCCAATTCTCCGGCGATCTACAGTTTAAAAAATAAGCCGCCAAGCAGAATCGTCACGGGTGCAGCCAAAAATGGTTTGCACCCTTTCGGTCATTTGCACTATAATGCGGCTATACGGAAAAACGGCAGGTGATTTGATTATGTTTAAATGTCGCGCCTCGCGCTCTCAGCCGGACACGCAGCCAAACAGTTGCTGCAGCGATCCTTTTCTCATGCGTCTGCGCATGATTCACGGACATCACCATCGCGACTTTCATCGTCATCATCGCAATTTTCGCCGGCTTCGCCCGATCCTTTTACTTTTTAACCTGTTGCTCTTATATTTGTTATTCACTTGGCTTGGTTTTGAAGGAGTCGCTCTTTTTCTCGCCGCTTTGATTATTATAAAAGAAGTCGCGCATTTTTTCTTTCTCGAACGTTTTGAAAAAAGAATTTTTGTCCCGCTCGAAAACCTTAAGTTAGGTATCGATGAAATTGCCAACGGAAATTACAACGTGAAAGTAAATTGCGCCGAGCCAAACGATCTCAGCTTGCTGATTCTTTCGTTCAACGAAATGGCGCAAAAATTGGCCGAAAGCGAGCAAATGCAGGCTGAGTACGAAGCCAATCGCAAAGAATTAATCGCCAACATCTCGCACGATTTGAAAACGCCGATCACCGCTATCCAAGGTTATATCGAAGCGCTGTGCGACGCACAGACGCCGCCGACTGCGCAAGAAAAATATTTACGCACGATCCATTCCAACGCCATATACATTAATAATCTGATTGACGACTTATTCCTCTTCTCCAAGCTGGACATGGCCAAGCTTGAGTTTTGCTATGCCCCCGTCTCGATCCGCCCATTTCTCAGCGATTTTATGGAAGAATATGAATTTGACCTGCGCGAAAAAGGCGTTTCCTTTCAGTATTGCGACGCATTGACGCAAGACTATCAGATAAAAATCGACGGCAAGCGCTTTCATCAAGCCTTTAACAATCTGATCAGCAATGCGGTAACACACAGCACTGACGGCCAGCTCGCAATCCGCGTGACCGTATCGGCAGCGGACAACTGGCTTACGCTGGCCGTTTCCGACAACGGCCCCGGCATTCCCGCCGATCAATTGCCGTTTATCTTCGACCGTTTTTTCCGCGTCGACAGCGAACGCAAAAAAGACTACGCCAGTACCGGTCTGGGCCTTGCAATCGCCAAAGAATTGATTGAAGCGCATGGCGGCACGATCAGCGTCGTCAGCGAGCTTGGTCAGGGATGCTGCTTTTCGCTCCGTCTGCCGCTCTCAGACGCGCTGGAACAGGAGGCTCCTTTATGAAACGAATCTTGCTCATTGAAGACGACCGCGACATCGCCGAGCTCGAACGCGATTATCTGCAACTAAACGGCTATCAGGCCGACATCGTATCCGATGGTCTGCTCGGACTCAGCCATGCACTGTCCGGCGTCTATCATTTGATCGTCGTCGATCTGATGCTGCCGAAAAAAGACGGTTTTGAAATCATCAAGGAAATTCGCCGGAACCTCGAAGTGCCGATTCTTATCGTCTCGGCGCGCAGCGATGACATCGACAAAATAAGAGGCCTCGACTTCGGTGCAGACGATTATCTGACAAAACCATTCAGTCCCGCCGAATTGGTCGCGCGAATCAAATCACATATCAAACGCTATGAACGCCTCAAAGGCCCTATTGCCTCCACCGTCCTGCAACATCGTGGACTCGAAATCACTCCGGCCTCGCGCAAAGTCAGCGTCAACGGCAACCCCGTCACCTTTACCGCCAAAGAATATGATTTGCTGTTTTTTCTGGCTTCCAATCCAAACATCGTATTCAGCAAGTCTCATTTGTTCGACACGCTGTGGGACGATGACTTCTGCGGAGATACGGCGACTGTCGCGGTTCACATTCAAAAAATACGCAAAAAAATTGAAACCGACCCAGCCGCACCGGAATACATCGAAACGCTTTGGGGTGCAGGCTACCGCTTCAACGCTTAAACGACAAAAGACCTCCAGCCTAAAACAATTGGCCGGAGGTCTTATTTTATCCGTTTTATTATTGCGCTGCAAAGCCGTCCAGCATCGCCAGCAGGATGGCCGCCGCATTCGCAGCCGCCTTGGGCAGGAATTCCTCGAACGAGCTATGCGCGCCGGTCGATGCGTTATCAGAGATCGAACGGATTACGACGAACGGAACTTTGTTCAAAACGCAGACATGACCGATTGCCGCGCCTTCCATTTCCACCGCGGCCGGTGCGACCGCATCGACGATCCGCTGACGCAGCGCCGAATCGCTGACGAAAGTGTCGCCGCTCGCCACTCTTCCGGTTGATACGCCGATATCCGTAATGGACTGCGCCGCTTTAATCGCCGCTTGGCGGTACGTCGCATCGGTTTGCATGAACTGGCCGATCTCCGGCAATTGCCCCACCTTGAACGATGGCCATACCGTACTCAAATCATAATCGTGTTCAACAACCTCATCCGCTACGACAACGTCGCCAATTTCCAAACTCGGGATTACGCCGCCCGCGCAGCCGACATTGACAACTCCGGTCACGGCAAATTCCGAAATCAGGATTTGCGCACACAGCGCCGCATTGACCTTGCCGATGCCGCTTTTGACAATGACGACTTTTACTCCCTTATAGGTTGCGACGAAGAATTTCAGCCCGGCCTTTTCAACGGTCTTTTCGGTCTTCACCTTCGTCAATAACAGTTCGATTTCTTCCTGCATCGCGCCAATAATTCCCAATATCATTTCATTCATCATCCTTTCCTTTTTACGCTGACCAACAAAACCATACTTCGCTAATATTCTGTCCCGACGCAAAACTTCCTGCCGCTACTTCTGGAACCAGCCGGCAGCCGCCCTTTCGCTGATCTTGCTGCCGTTAAACAGTCCCCGTATCGCATTCAGCGTATCCGAGGGATTCATATCTTCCTTATAGCCCAAAGCGGCAAACTCACGCCACACCAGCTGCTGCATCTCGGGCGTTAACGCCGGCAACTTGCCGATCGCGTCCACCACCGTTTTTATTTCATCACTATCCATCAGATCAAGAACACTACGCCCCCGTTCCAAACCGATCATTACCAGAAACGCGGCCGCTTTTTGTAATGACTTCATTCTCTCCCTCCTCTGCTTCGCTTTTTATTTTACCACGAATCAGCGTAGAAAGAACAAGTTAAAACAGCAGCCATCGGCTGCTGTTTTAACTTGCGTTATGCTTTTATCGGCCTGCTTTTTACAACAAACTTCACACCTCGAATTGCTTCACCGTTTCCTGCAGTTTTTGCGCCATTTCGGCCAGATTTTGGCTCGCCGACGCGATTTCCTGCATCGACGCCGACTGTTCTTCGGTCGCAGCCGATACCGTCTGCGTTTCCCCAGCCGCCTTCTTGCTCAACGCATCAATCGTTTTCATCGATGAAACGATGCTTCGGCTTCCATTGTCGATCTGTTGCATCGCAGACGAGAAGCCTTCGATTTGTTCCACTACCTGCCGCACCAATCCGTCGATTTCAGTGAACGCGCCGCCCGCTTCATTGACGACCTGTGTCCCAACGCTGACCTCATGTGTGCCGCTGTCCATCGCTGCAACCGCCTTCGCAGTCTCACTTTGAATTTCACCAATCAACGCGGCAATTTGCTTGGCGGCTTCCTGCGACTGCTCTGCTAGTTTACGAACCTCATCGGCCACTACGGCAAACCCCCGCCCTTGTTCTCCGGCGCGCGCCGCTTCAATCGCCGCATTGAGCGCCAGCAAATTCGTCTGCCCGGCAATGCCGGAAATCGTCTCAACAATCTGGCCGATTTCCTTCGAACGTTCGCCAAGATTCGCAACGACCTGCGCCGACGTGTTGACCGTCTCTTCGATCAACTGCATTTGATGCACCGCCTTGTCGATTGAAAGACCGCTCGCCTTAGCGCGTTCGGCCGCCTGCGCCGATTTTTGCACCGCTTTGTCAGCATCGACCGTCATACGCTCAATTCCGTCCGATATCGCTTTGACCACGTCTTCCGCCTGCTCAACCGCGCGCAATTGTTCGTCCGTACCTTGCGCGATATCGGTAATCGAACCGGCCACCTGGCTCGACGCCTTGGCCGATTCCTCCGCGCTGGCCGTCAACTCTTCCGAAGATGCCGCCACCTGCTCGGCGCTATGATTCACCTCAAGGATCAGCTTGCGCAAATTCCTTACCATCTTGTTGAAATCCGTTGCCAGAGAAGCAATCTCATCCTGACCATTAACGGTCGCCTGTACCGTCAAATCGCCGTTCGCTACGACATTCACCTGTGAAGCCAGAATTTCCATCGGCTTCGTCATCCGCTTCGCGGTGATGAACGTGACCAAAAGCACTAGGAGCATCGCGCCCAACGTAAGCGCCCCATAGAGCCACTTCAGCGCCGCCAACGGCTTGTACACGACCTCTTGCGGCACCGCAATCGCCAAGACCCAGCCCGTTGCAGGCACTTTCTTGTATACGACCATGACGTCCTTGTCATTAAAGCTGTACTTGATGAAGCCCCGTTCATTGCTTAGCATTTCTTTGGTTCGCGCCGCAGATGCTTTGTCGCTTTCATCATTCAATACATTCTTGTTCACCAGCTCGGCTACCGGATGCGCCAGCATCACGCCCTTTGCGTCAAGCAGATACGCATACCCCTCACCGTTCAGAGTGATATCTTTGATGCTATCGACAAGCGTCTGCATCAAAATATCTTCCGCCGCCACGCCGCGCAATTGGCCTGCCGCGTTTTTCACCGGCAGCGCGACCGACACCGCCATCTTCTTCGTAACCATATCCAGATACGGATCGGTAAAGATCAACTTATCCTGCGCTTTTACATCCTTATACCAGGAACGAGCGCGCGGGTCATAATCCGCCGGCGGCGTCCAGCCGCTGCCGTCAATCATTTTCCCTTCCGCCGAACCGAAATACACATCCGATAATTCCTTGTCCACCGTCTTGTATCCGGCCAGCATCGGCACCGTAATTTCACCGTCTCCGACCGTACTTTTCAGCGTTCCCACTGTAATTTCCAGCATCTTCGCTTTACTGATCAACCAACCGTCCAACTTGTTCGCATGCGCATTGATGCTTTCATTCAGTTCCCTTTCAATTCCGCTCGTCACTTGTTGTTCGGCAAATTTATAACCGACAATCGATGTAATCAGCAACACGAGCAGTGTCAGTACCGAAAAGATCAACGTAAGTTTGCCGCGTAATTTCATCTTGATTCCCCCTCATCGCTCATTCCATCGCGTTTGTCAGTACTTTTTTTCTTTTATCCGCCTCCCTTCTGCAAATCAGGACCACCCGTCTAACGGGTGGTTTGCTTTAGCCCTATAAGGGCATAATACTGGCTGAGTCTCAAGACTCGCTGAATAGTCCGCCAACCGCATAGCCTTTTCAGTCTACCCCTAAAGGGGTCTTATTTCGACTTTTTTGCTGGCTCACCCGTGAACGGGTCAACTAGCTCTTTCAAAGTAAGTTGCTCGGCGATCACATCGTCTTTTAACTGATTTTTGATATACTCTTCAATTGCTTTTTTATTTCGACCTACTGTATCTACATAGTATCCTTTACACCAAAACTGTCGATTGCCATATCGATATTTCAAGTTCGCATGCCTATCAAATATCATTAATGAACTCTTTCCTTTTAGATACCCCACAAAACTTGACACGCTTATTTTCGGCGGTATGCTTACCAACATGTGAACGTGATCCGGGCAAGCACTTGCTTCTATAATTTCAACACCTTTATGTTCGCATAGCTTTCTCAGTATAACTCCGATATCACTTTTTATTTTCCCATATATGATTTGTCTTCTGTATTTCGGTGCGAAAACTATATGGTATTTGCATTTCCATTTTGTGTGTGCTAAACTGCTGTTATCCATTTTGGATACTCCTCCTTTGTTAGTTTATGCGGTCGGCAAACCTGCATTTATTCTAGCAAAGGAGGCTTTTCTTTTCTACTTATAGCTATAAGCTTTCCGGAACCACACGCCTAG
>NZ_JAUAOA010000022.1 GCF_030542965.1 Azotosporobacter soli | reverse complement strand
TAGTGTGAACCCCAAAAGCGGGAAGTTTTAAAAAGAGCCTTATGCCGTATGTAGCTGCTCTCGATATTTTATCGGGGGCAGCTTATTCAATTTTAATTGTAGCCGATCATTGTTATAATAATAGATGTATTCTTCCACGATCTCAATGATTTGTTCGTTGGTAGCGGTGAAATCCTGAGAGTAGAAGGCCTCTGTCTTCAAATGTGAGAAGAATGATTCGATTAGAACATTGTCAAAGCATACTCCCACCTGGGACATGCTTTGGATAATGTTCTTTTCTTTTACAAACTCTTGAAACCTCGGGGATGTATATAAACCACCTTGATCAGAATGAAGAATCACCTTTTCGATATTTCGACCTTGGATAGCCTGATTTATCGTATCAAAGGCGAGTTCCAAATTAGGAGATGTACTAATCACACTGCTGATTACTTCATTATTGAAACCGTCAATAATGGCAGAGAGATACAGGTTGGTTTCGCCGATAGTGATGGTTGAAACATCGGTATACCACTTCCTATTTGGTGCATCTGCTTTAAATTGCCGCTTGATTAAATCCGCTTTTTTAACAGCCACGTCCGGTTTGAAGTGAACGAATCTCTTGCGGCTGATTCGTGCTTGAAGATTATTTTCAGCCATAATACGACTTACGCGCTTATGGTTGATGTTTAGCTGATATTCGGTTCTTAGCACCTCTGTAACGCGCCTATATCCGTAGCGCCTCTTGTGTTTACTGCAGATTATTCTAATGTGTTTAAGTAGTTCATTCTCCAACCTATCATCTGGTTGTTTACGCCATCGGTAATAATTAGTTTTTGGGATCTCAAGAAAGGTTAACATCTCTCCAATTGGATATTTACTCTTAAGCGCCTCGAGAATTTCTACGAGTTGCTTCTTTGTTGTTTTCCTAAGATCCCATTTAACTTTCCCAGTATTTCGTTGTGCATTTCAAGCTGCTTAATTCTAAGCCTTAGACACTCAATCTCTGATAATTCCTCTATCCCTTTTTTATAAGTATACTGTTTTCCGACAGGCTGCTGAAAGCGATGGGTTTCACCATTTCGATACCAACTCATCCATCTTTTAATCTGTGTTTTACTTTTTATTCCTAAGACTGTCATAACCTCAACGGTACTCCGCCCAGTGAGTTTCATATTGACTGCATCCCACTTTACCTCGGGTGAATAATGCACTTTTTTTGCCACAAAAATACACCTCTCATGTAGTATAGTTTTTCTATACGACATAAGAGGTGCTTTTTCATTTTCCCATTTTACGGGTTCACACTATAATGGCGCGGATCTTTTTTGCTATAAAAAGTGTTGAAGAAATAAGATAAGCGGCGTCATTTAATGGAGGGTGCTTTTTTTGAGGTATGATCCTGAATGGATTCGCCTTTACGCCCTACCCAGAAGAAAAGGAGCAGGCCGACGGCGATGACCGCGAGGCTGGTTAGTTGAGCCGACTTCAGTCCAAAGAGCAATGTTCCGTAATCGCCGCGCAAGAATTCGAGCCCGAAACGGGCGCACGAATAAAGGACGGCATAGAGGATAAAGACCTGTCCTTTTTTATGGTTGGTCGTTCGGAATAAAAGGAGCAGGACGAAAATAACCAAATCAATCTGGCCTTCCCAAATTTCGGCTGGCCATAAAGGCTGGTTGCCGTAGGTTTGATAAGCCAGCGTCGTCTTAGGATATAAAATGCCGAACGTGCTGCCGGTAGGACTGCCGAAAGCGTCGCCGTTCAGTAAGTTGGCGGCGCGTCCTAACGCCTGCCCCATGATGACGGCTGGCGCAGCTACGATATCGGCGAAGGCCCAGGTGTCGATGCCGTGGCGTTTCGTATACCAATAGCCTGTCAGAGCGCCGAGCAAGACGCCGCCTTGGATGGCCATCCCTCCTTGCCAGACAAAGGGAATTTCCAGCAGATGATGGCTGTAATAGCTCCAATCGAAGAAGAAGACGTCCCAAAGACGGGCGCCGATCAAGCCAGCCAAACCGCAGTATAGTCCAAAGTCAGGAATATGTTTGTGCCAGCGGCCGTCTTGTTTGGCAAGGAAATAAGCGGTCGCAGTCGCTAAAATGATGCTGAGGCTCAATACGAGGCCATAGGCGCGGATGGGAAAATCGCCGATAAAGAATAGATATTGATGCATGAGTAACCTCCAAGGGATGATTTGGCGTGGCTAAATTCAGACAAACAGAACATAAAATGATTATACCATTTTATCATTCGAATGCACAGGTTGCCAGAGGCTATCGTTGACTTGTCTGCTGAGAGCCGCTATAATATAAGAAATCCTTAGATGCAGAACAGTAGATCGTAGCAGCGGGTGCAGAAAGTTGGCGGGCGATGCGAGCCAACCCCCTAAACGGTTGAACTCGCTGTGGAGGAGCGACGGTGAAGAAAGTAATCGTTGCCGCGTGACGGCGTTACTTGTTGAATGAAGAGGACGGCGTGAGTCGTCAAACAGGGTGGTATCGCGGGTTTAACTCGTCCCTGGCGCTAAGCCAGGGGCGTTTTTTGTTTTTTGCAAGACTGGCAGGTGAAGAGGAAAAAGAGGGGGATATTTCATGAAGGAAAAATACGCACCGCAAGAAATTGAAGCGAAGTGGCAACGCAAGTGGTCTGAAGAAGAGGCTTACAAAACGGATTTAAACCGGCAGCGTCCGGAATATTATGTATTGGAAATGTTTCCGTATCCGTCCGGGAATTTACATATGGGGCATGTGCGAAATTATTCGATTGGCGATGTTATTGCCCGCTTTAAGACGATGCAGGGCTATAATGTCTTACATCCGATGGGCTGGGATGCATTTGGGATGCCGGCGGAAAATGCTGCAATTAAGCATGGCGTTCATCCGGCTAAATGGACGGATGAAAATATAGCCAATATGCGTCGGCAACAGCAGGAATTGGGACTTTCCTATGACTGGGATCGCGAAGTTGCGACCTGTCACCCAGAATATTATCGTTGGACGCAATGGCTGTTTCTTCAGTTTTATGAAATGGGTCTGGCTTATAAAAAGAAAGCGGCGGTCAATTGGTGCGATCAATGCAATACGGTACTGGCCAACGAACAGGTTGTTGACGGTTGCTGTTGGCGCTGTGATTCGGTAGTCATCAAGAAGGATCTGGAGCAATGGTTTTTCAAGATTACCGATTATGCCGATCGTTTGTTGGAAGATTTGAGCGAACTCAAAGGATGGCCGGAGCGCGTTAAGACGATGCAGGAAAATTGGATCGGTCGCAGTGAAGGCGCTGAGTTTTCTTTTGCCGTACCGGAACTGGATGAACGGATTCCGGTGTATACGACGCGCCAGGATACGGTTTTTGGCGTCAGTTATATCGTTCTGGCGCCGGAGCATCCGATGGTGGAACGCTTAATTGACGGCAAGGAGCAGGCGCAAGCGGTCAAGGAATTTGTTGCACGGGTTCGTAAAATGAGCGAGATCAGCCGTACATCCACCGAAGTGGAAAAAGAAGGCATGTTCACCGGAGCGTATGCAAAACATCCGCTGACCGGTGAGCAGGTGCCAATTTGGGTTGCTAATTATGTGTTGTACGAATATGGGACGGGAGCTGTCATGGGCGTTCCGGCGCATGATGAACGCGACTGGATTTTTGCTGACAAGTATCAGCTGGCAAAAAAGATTGTCGTTCAACCGAAAGGACAGGAGCTTAACCTGGCGGAAATGAACGGCGCTTATGATGGCGATGGGGTTATGGTGAATTCCGGCGAATTCAGCGGTTTGGATAATGAGGCGGGCAAAAATGCAATTGCACGCAAGTTTGAAGAATTAGGGATCGGTCAGTTGCGCGTCAACTATCGTTTACGCGATTGGTTGGTATCGCGGCAACGCTACTGGGGAGCTCCGATTCCAATCTTGTATTGCCCAAGTTGCGGAACGGTTCCGGTGCCAAAAGAAGAGCTGCCGGTTTTATTGCCGGACAACATCAATTTCAATGGCGGTTCTGTATCTCCGCTGGCGCAAGCGGAAGAATTCCTCAATTGCACTTGTCCGAAATGCGGCGGTCAGGCTCGGCGTGAAACGGATACGATGGATACATTTATTTGTTCATCTTGGTACTATATGCGTTATACCGATCCGCATAACACGACGGAACCTTTCAATATTGACAAGGCTAATTATTGGCTGCCGGTGGATCAGTATATCGGCGGCATTGAGCATGCGATACTGCACTTGCTCTATTCGCGCTTCTTTACGAAGGTGCTCAAGGATGCCGGATTGATTAATGTCAATGAACCGTTCAAGAACTTATTAACGCAGGGGATGGTCACAAAAGACGGCGCTAAGATGTCGAAATCAAAAGGCAATGTGGTGTCGCCGGAGGAAATCATCAGCAAATATGGTGCGGATACGGCGCGACTGTTCATTATGTTTGCCGCGCCGCCGGAACGTGATTTGGAATGGAGCGATCAAGGGGTCGAAGGAGCCTATCGTTTCTTGAATCGTTTGTGGAGAATCGTGGAACATTACGCGACATTCATGTCGCCGGAGGATGCGGCGGTTGAAGTCGATGGCTTGTCAAAAGAAGCCAAAGAATTGCGCCGGATTCTGCACGCTTGCATCAAGAAAGTCGGCGAAGATGTCGGCGAACGTTTCAATTTCAATACGGCGATCAGCTCGATTATGGAACTGGTCAATGCGATGTATGCGACGAAGGAAGTGGTTGATGCCGTAAGTCCGGCGCTGGCGCGTGAAACGGTCAGTGCACTGATCCGGTTGATGGCGCCGTTTGCGCCGCATATTGCTGAAGAATTATGGCAGGAGACGATTGCTGCGGGCAGTGTGCACAAACAAACGTGGCCGAGCTATGAGGAAGCGGCGTTGGTTTTGGAAGAAGTGGAGATTGTGTTGCAGATCAACGGCAAGGTCAAGGATAAACTCGTGATCGCCTCCGGACTCACGCCGGCAGAAATGGAAGAGAAAGCGCTAGCGCAAGATAAAGTGACGGCTTTGCTCGAGGGACGGCAAGTGCTCAAGGTCATTTGTGTTCCGAAAAAACTTGTCAATATCGTAGTGAAATAAGTCTTGAAAAACACTCGCATTCGCGGGTGTTTTTTTGTTTTGACGAAATGCACAAAATCATCATTTTAATCGTAAGAAAGACAGGAAATGGAAGAAAAAGAGCGAAGGCAGATATTAGGAGGTGAAGAAGTGGAAAAGAGCGAGAAGTTGCGTTGGATAGCAGCGGTTTTAGTGGGCTGTGTGATTTTAGGCATCAGCCTATACAACGGGACGCGTAAGACGCTACCGCAGGTGGGTGAAAATACTCTGCCGCAAAGCGAACTGAATGTTATTTATGTCAGTGGTGCGGTGAATCATCCTGGCGTGGTGAAACTTTCCGGCGGCTTGAGAATGATTGACGCGATCAATGCAGCGGGAGGGTTGAGCCCGGAAGCGGATGCGTCAAAAATCAATCTGGCGCAAGCGGTGAAAGACGGCATGCAGATTCTAGTGCCTGCGCAGGGTAAAGTGGCAGCGGAGGCTGCTGGCACGAGTGCTATCCTTGACGGACAGGGGAAAGGCAGCAAAATAAACATTAATTCAGCCGGTAAGCAGGAACTCGATCAATTACCCGGCGTCGGAGCGGCGATGGCGGATCGAATCATTGAATATCGCAATAATCATGGCGGCTTTCGTAATGTGGAAGAGTTGAAAAAAGTGAATGGGATTGGCGAAGCTAAATTTGAGAAAATAAAAGACAAGATTTCATTATGACGCGCTGGCTGGCTGTTTGGGTTATCTCCATCATCATTGGAATCTGGTATCATGAAGCGATGCGAAATTGGTGGATGGGATTGCTGGTTGCCTCCGCTATCTTGTTTTTTTGGCCGAGGTATAGCAGTGCGAAGCGGTATGGGGTGAGTCTGGCTTTATTTTGGCTTTGTCTTGCTGTATTGCGGGCCGGACAGGTTGAAGAAAAGCCGGATCCGATGTTTGCAGCGCTTGGAAAGACGGTTGTTCTATCCGGTCGCGTGCAGGACGGCCCCACCTTAGTGAACGGCGGGATGCGCAGTGAGGAACGGCTGCGCATGATTCTGGCGGTAGAAGCGGTAGACCATGTTTTGACGCAGGAGACGGTGTCATGTTATTTGCCGCTTGAGGGACAACTGGAAATGGGAACGGGGCAGAAAATAGCGCTTGTAGGCAAGTTAGCAGGCGGGACGCGGTATCATAATCCCGGCCAAACTTGGAGTGTCGACAGTCGTTATCGCTGTACGGTCGCAGATTGGCAAAGCGTATCGATGCTCGATGCAACAAAAGACTGGTCGAGCCGTGCCAATATCTGGCGGCAAAAAATACGAGCTCTATTGGCCGATTCGATGCCGGGAAGCGAAGCGTCTGCGTTGGAAGGCTTGTTGTTTGGCGGTGCTAGCGGAATTCCTTCGGATTGGTTAAGCGTATTTTCGACGACCGGGCTGATTCATATTTTATCGGTTTCGGGTACGCATGTGGCATTGCTGATCGGTGTGGTCTTTTGTTTGGCGAGAAATATAATGCCGAACGGAGCGGCTGCCGCAGCGGCGCTTATTGTTTCTTTGGCATATGGCGTTGTATGCGGTTTCTCTTCGCCGGTAGTGCGATCACTGCTCATGGGCTGGATTGCGCTCGGGGCGCTTTGCAGCGGACGCGATGGAGATGCTTGGGCGGCGCTTTGTTTTGCGGCAGGAGGGCTGCTTCTTTATGAACCAGCGCTGCTTTGGGATATCAGTTTTCAATTAAGTTTTGCTGCAACGATGGGCTTGCTTGCTTTTAACAAACCTTTGCAAAAAATAGGCAGCGTCTGCTTGCCTGAAAACGTGGCTGGATTATTAGCAGTGACGATTGGAGCGCAGCTTGGCTCGCTGCCATTTTTAGCCTGGTATTTTAAAAGTTTATCATTGGCGAGTCTGCCGGCGAATCTCATCGTTGCGCCTATGTTAGAAATTGTTATGATGCTAGGCCTTGCGGGAGCTTTGCTTGGCGGAAATTTTTTGTTGGCGGGGAAAATGGCCTTTGTCTTGGCTAGTTTTGTTTTTTCTCTTGCTTTTTCTGCTGCAAAAATATTGGCGCAGATGCCCGGCGCCACACTTCCGTTGCCGCCATTTGGCCTTGTTTCAGGGAGTGTTTACTTCTTGTTGCTGAGTCTGCCTTGGTGGCCTTTGGCATGGCGTTCATGGAAAAAGCAAGCGGGAATGCTGTTGGCTGTTTTACTGCTTGCGATATTGTATGCGCCGTCAGCGGGCGTCTTGGAACTGCACATCATTGACGTCGGACAAGGGGAGGCCATCTTGCTAAAAACGCCGTCGGGAAGAGCAGTGCTGATTGATGCCGGACAGGGTGGCACGGGAGACGTTGGCAAAAGGGTCGTGGTTCCCTATCTTACGCACCAGGGTGTTTATAAACTTGAGTACTTGCTTTTGAGTCATGAACATGACGATCACGCGGGCGGAGCGCCAGCCGTAGTTGAGGGGATAAAGGTGGATCAGCTTCTCGTGCCCGCTGGACCTGCGACGCCGCCGGTGATGCAGGCGATTCGTTTGAGTGATCGCCCGCCGATTTCTTTGCGGAAAGGCCAACGATTGCAAATGGATGGCGTTGATATCGAGGTGCTGGCGGCGGGAGAGTTTGAAACCGGAAATAGAAATGAAAATGAAGGATCGGCCGTGGTGCGGATACAATATGGCAAACGGAGCTTTCTTTTAACGGGAGATTTAGAAGGGCGAAGCGAAGCTGCCTTGGTGAAAGCGCAGGGCGAGCGTTTGCATAGTACGGTGCTTAAAGTTGGTCATCACGGTGCGGCAAAAGCGACGAGCGAGGAATTCTTGGCGCTGGTGCAGCCGACTTGTGCGGCGATATCGGTTGGCGCAGGAAATTCGTATGGTCACCCTCATCCAGAAACGCTGCGACGTTTGCAAAGAGATGGGGTCAGGGTTTACCGTACCGATGAGAGGGGCGCAATCATATTTAGTACCGACGGTGACCGATTATCCGTGCAAACGTGGCGAGATTTATCGGACAATCCTTGGGAGTGGAAACGGCAGAACGGCGGATAGATTTGCTTTATGCATCGAATCGGGTACAATAAGGAAAGGAGAATCGCACAGGGAGGCTGGAATGAGCGCGAAGGATACGTTGAAACAATTGATGCAGGAGCCATTGGAGCGATTATATCTGTTGCATGGCGACGATTTATATTGGGTGCGAAAAGCGGAGCAGACATTAGTGGAAGCTTTGTTGCCTCAGGAAGACCGGCAGATGAATCTCTTGGTCTTTGAGCAGGAGGTATCGGTTGGGGAATTGGTGCGCAGCGTAGAGACGGCGCCGTTCTTCGGTCAGCGTCAGGTAATTGTTCTACGCAGCGGCAAAGGCTGGCAAAGTAAAGAAAAGGGGGACGAGGAAGCTCTTCTTGCATTATTGGCGAATATTCCAGAGTATGCCTGTTTGCTGATTGCCAGCGCAGATGGCGTCGATAAGCGTAGGCGCTGGTACAAGGCAGTGGAAAAAAACGGCCGGATCATCGAATTCGCACCGCTTAAGGCGAAAGACTTGCGCGCTTGGCTGCAGCAGGCGCTGCGCGAGCGCGCTTGCACGATGACAAGCGATGCGCAAGAATGGTTTCTCTCGATATTCGGACAGATGCCTCAACTGTCGCAAGAGTTGCTTGAAAATGAATTGGATAAGGTCTTCTTATATGTATATCCTAAGAAACAAGCGGACCTTGAGGCGGCAACCGCCGTTCTCGGAACGCTGCCGGAAACATCGGTCTTTGCAATCATGGATGCGATGAATCAGCGCAAAGCGGCTAAAGCGCTCGAACTGCTGCAGGAACAGTTTCGTGCAGGCGAACACCCGTTGCGTTTTCTTGGTTTGCTGGCGCGCCAGGTAAGGCAACTTTGGCAAGCCAAGGAATATTTGAAGAGAGGGATTGGCGCACGAGAACTAGGGCCGAAACTTGGTGTGGCACCATTTATTGCAGAAAAAATGGCAGCGCAGTCGAAAGGGTTTTCCGCTAAGGCTTTACGGGCTGCGTTTCAAGAATTAAGCGATGCGGATTGGGCGCTTAAATCCGGCCGCGCGGATGCCGCAGTGCTCGAAGGCATCATCATCCGCCTCTGCCGTAGAGAATAAGAAAACCGTTGGGGATAACCGCGCGGTTTTAATACGAAGTGGGGATGATAGGCAAAGAAAGGAAGAGGTTAAATTTCGCTTTATTTTCCTGCCTTTGTCTTGAAAATCCCTCTAGTACTTGTGATGCTTACGTTTATATTGAAAAAAAGAGACGGTCTCCCAACGATGAGACTGTCTCCGGATTTTTACGACGTGAAATGCAAAAATCCTGTCCAGAATCGGACAGGATTTCATCATACAAGCTTATGCAGCTTACTTTGCAACCGTATTTACATGGTGTGCTAAGCGGGCTTTTTTGCGAGCGGCGGTGTTTTTATGGATAACGCCTTTAGCGACGGCTTTGTCAATAACACTGCTGGCTTTAGTCAGGAGGACTTTGGCCTCATCCGCACTGCCAGCATCCACTGCCTCAACTACCTTACGGGAATACGTACGGATCGTCGATCTAACTGCGAAATTTCTGGCGCGACGCTCAGCATCGGTTTTTACACTGCGTTCTGATGATTTAATATTCGGCAACTCGTTCACCTCCTTAAAGACCTTTTACCTAGAGAATTTTAGCATGACCAGACAAAAATTGCAAGAGGATAGTGATAATTTTGTTGCGTGGCTTTGTAACTATTGCGGCCCGGCGTCGCCTGGTGATATAATCAAGAGCAACGCTAAGCCAAGGAAGGGAGTTTATATGACTACCGAATATATTAGAAACTTTTCAATCATTGCACATATAGATCATGGCAAATCAACGCTTGCCGACCGTTTGCTCGAATATACCGGCGCATTGACGGCGCGGGAAATGGAGAATCAGGTTCTTGATCAGATGGATCTTGAACGCGAGCGCGGCATTACGATTAAAGCGCAGGCCGTTCGTCTTGATTATAAGGCGAAAGACGGCAATACCTATCTATTAAATCTGATCGATACTCCGGGGCATGTCGATTTTACCTATGAAGTATCGCGTAGCCTGGCCGCCTGCGAAGGAGCATTGCTGGTCGTCGATGCGGCGCAGGGCATTGAGGCGCAGACGTTGGCCAACGTATATTTGGCTTTGGAAAACGACCTGGAGATTATTCCTGTCATTAATAAGATCGATCTGCCGAGCGCGGAACCGGAACGGGTGAAGCAGGAAGTGGAAGACGTGATCGGTCTCGATACGTCGGATGCGGTGCTGACCAGTGCAAAAGCAGGTATCGGTATCGAAGAAGTCTTAGAAGCGATCGTCAGGAAAGTCCCACCGCCAGTCGGCAGCGAGACGGCGCCTTTGCGCGCGCTGATCTTTGATTCGCATTTTGATGCGTATAAAGGCGTCATTGCCTATGTGCGCGTCATGGACGGTGTGATTCGCCCCGGGATGAAGATTCATATGATGGCGACCGACAAAAAGGTCGAAGTTACCGAAGTCGGCGTGTTCAAACCCTACATGACGACCGTGCCGGAACTCGGACCAGGGCATGTCGGATTTGTTGTAGCCAGCATCAAGAACGTCAAAGACGTACGGGTCGGCGATACGATCACGGAACTTGAAAATCCGGCGCTTGAGCCGCTGCCTGGCTATCGGAAGATAACTCCAATGGTCTACTGTGGTCTCTACCCGGTGGAAAACAGTGAATATGATCTGCTGCGCGATGCGCTGGAAAAACTGAAGCTTAATGATGCATCACTGGTCTTTGAACCGGAAACATCGGTTGCGCTTGGTTTTGGTTTTCGCTGCGGTTTTCTCGGCTTGTTGCACATGGAAGTCATCCAAGAACGCCTCGAGCGCGAATACGGCATGAATCTCATTACCACCGCGCCGAACGTAATTTATCGCGTCTTCAAGACGAACGGTGAAGAGCTGACGCTTGACAATCCGTCGCATTTGCCGGCGCCGCAAGTCGTCGATCATATTGAAGAGCCGTATGTTAATGCATCGATCATCGTTCCTAAGGATTACGTCGGCGTCGTCATGGAATTGTCGCAAGAAAAACGCGGTGAATTCCAGGACATGAAATATCTCGATGTGAACCGCGTAACGTTAACGTACCACATTCCGCTCAGCGAGATTATTTATGATTATTTTGACCGCTTGAAATCATCTTCACGCGGCTATGCATCGCTTGATTATGAAGTGATTGGTTATCGGACTTCAAAGTTGGTGAAGATGGATATCCTGCTTAATAGCGAACCGGTGGATGCGTTGTCGATTATCGTGCATCAGGATAAAGCGCAGTACCGTGGACGACTGTTGGCGGAAAAACTAAAAGAAATTATTCCGCGGCAAATGTTTGAAGTGCCGATCCAGGCTGCGATCGGCAACAAGGTCATTGCAAGAGAAACGGTGCGCGCGATGCGCAAGGACGTACTTGCCAAATGTTACGGCGGCGATATCAGCCGCAAGCGTAAGCTACTCGAGAAGCAAAAAGAGGGCAAGAAGCGGATGAAGCAAGTGGGGAGCGTTGAAGTGCCTCAGGAAGCGTTCATGGCGATTTTACGGGTTGACTGAGGCAAAGGCAGAGAGCGCGGTCGCTTTCTGCCTTTGTTTTGTCAAAGCAAAGAGTGTAGAGTAAGGAGGCGGGTTTATGGAAATCGGCCTATATATCCATGTGCCGTTCTGTGTGCAAAAGTGCCTGTATTGCGATTTTACTTCCTATGACAATATGACGGATCTCTTTTGGTCTTATACCGATGCATTGCTTCAGGAAATCGCCAAAGAAGGCGCGGCGCTGGCAAAAGATGGCGTTCAAGTGAGTACGGTTTATTTTGGCGGCGGTACGCCGACTGCTTTGCCGATCGAATGTTTGGAGCGTCTGCTGTTGCAGGTTAAGAAGTCCTTTTCATTGTTGCCTGAGGCGGAAGTCACGATGGAAGTTAACCCTGGTACGGCGGATGCGGAAAAATTGACGTTGTTGCACAGTTATGGCGTGAATAGACTGAGTTTCGGCGTGCAAAGCTTTGATGACGATGTTCTCGAGGCCTGTGGACGCATCCATCGCAGCAAAGAGGCGATTGCCGCATTGGATGCGGCAAAAGCGGCGGGCTTTAGCAATGTAAGTCTCGATTTAATGTACGGACTGCCTCGCCAGACGTTTGAATCATTGAAAGAAAGTTTGGCGCAGGCAGTGGAACTCGATGTGACGCATGTTTCGGTCTACGGCTTGAAAGTGGAAGAAAACACGCCGTTTTTCTATCTGGAAAAACAGGGGAAATTAGAATTGCCGGATGAAGACGTGGAAGCGCAGATGTATCAATTCGTGAATGAGTTTCTGCCAAACAAAGGATTTCGCCGTTATGAAATCTCTAATTATGCGAAGCGCGGCTACGAGAGCAGGCATAATCTTCGTTACTGGAGATACCAGTCTTATCTGGGATTGGGTGTGGCCGCACACTCGTTTTTGGAGGGGCGGCGCTTGGCGAATACGCAGGATGTGCACGAGTATATCGAAATCGTCTCACGCGGCGGATCGCCGCGCGTCGAATACGAAGAAAGTGATGTTTGGACGGCGATGGCAGAGTTTGTCTTCTTGGCGCTGCGCACGGCAGACGGATTGGAAACCGCCGAATTTACGCGCCGCTTCAGCGTTGTCTTCGACGATATTTACGGACAAGTGACCGCAGAGCTGATCGAAAAGGACTTGGTGCGTCACGCAGGCGGGCGAATCTGTCTTACTGAACGCGGAATGCAATTCGGCAATCAGGTGTTTGAAGAATTTTTGCCGGAATAGGTTTCGGCTTGACAGCGGCGGGCGGGAGTGGTATTTTGTTAGTAGGTGTTAGCACTCTATAACGAAGAGTGCTAACAACAGGAGGTGTTGTACGATGCTGGATAAACGGAAAAAGATCATTTTGCATGCGATTGTAGATGATTATATTTCTACGGCAGAACCTATCGGCTCACGGACCATTGCGCGAAAGTATGACTTGGGCGTCAGCCCGGCTACGATCCGCAACGAAATGGCTGACTTGGAACTATTGGGTTATCTCGAGCAGTTACACACCTCTTCGGGCCGGATTCCCTCCGGTAAGGGCTATCGCTTCTATGTCGATTCACTGCTGGCGCCCACGCAAATATCAGATAAAGAAGTCACGCTGGTCAAGAATTGGTATCAGGCGAAAGCAAGACGACTGGATGAGGTGTTTCAGGAAACCGCGCGTTTATTGTCGCGCATGACGCGAAACATATCCTTAGTTCTGGCGCCGCAGTTTGGGCAATGTAATTTTAAGTATTTACAGTTTATGCCGTTTGATGAGACTAGGGCCATCTTACTGATTGTTACCGATACCGGCATGGTTGAAAACAAAGTGATCGATTTACCACAAGGTATGCGGGTCGAAGACTTGCAACGCCTGGCCAATATGATGAACCAAAGGCTATCGGGTCTTTCTCTCGACCAAATTGAATCATCGATCCTACGTGAAATTAAGGAGGATCTGCTGGCGGAGGCCAAGGTCGTCGATGACGCGATGAAGGTTATCCGGCAAGCGCTGCGTGGCGAAAAGCAAGACCGCGTCTATCTGGGTGGGACGACGCAACTTTTGAATCAGCCCGAGTTTCGTAACCTCGAGAAGGTGCGGATGTTGCTTGACATGCTGGAAGAAGAACCTCTTCTCTGCGATTTGTTGCAGCAGCGTCAGCAAGAGACGGACAGCGGCGTAGTGGTTACCATTGGTGAAGAAAATAGTTACCGCGGCATCCAGGATTGCAGTATGGTGCAGGCTACATACCGTATTGGCGGACAGGTAGTCGGCTCGGTGGCGGTTCTTGGCCCGACACGGATGGATTATGGGAAAATTATGTCGATCATGGATTATGTGCATACGCATTTGGAAGAAATGCTAAAGGATTATAAAGCATAAGCAAGGAGGGATGTCCGTGAACCTGAAACAGGCAGGGGGGGGCGCCGACGTAGATGAACGTATGGCGGCTCTATTGACGAATGCGAATGCGGTCCGCGCGATTACGGCGGCTGTGGAAGGAACGATCGGCCCTAAAGGCTTGGATACGATGCTGGTGGATCGGTTTGGCGAAGTCGTCATTACCAACGACGGCGTTACGATCCTCGACAAGATGGATGTGAACCATCCGGCAGCCAGGATGTTGATTAATATCGCCAAGGCGCAACAGGCGGAAGTCGGTGACGGAACGACCACGGCGACGATCATGGCCGGCGGTCTGGTTTCCGAAGGTGTCAATCAGGTCTTGCGCGGCGTGCCGGTTGCAAAAGTGATTGAAGGGGTTCGCTACGGCGTGGCCAAGGCGCTCGAGCAAGTGAAGGAACGCGCGCGTCAGGTACACGATTTGACGGAGCCGGTTTTGCATAATATTGCGATGATTGCCGGGCGCGAATATCAGGACATTGCGGAGCTTGTCGTTAAAGCGGCGGAATTGATCGGTCGCGATAAGCTGGCGGAAGATCATTTTAAACTCTCGGATACGATTATTGCGCAGGAAGGCGCTGCGAATGAGGTCTTTATGGGTGTCATTGTCGACCGCGAGCGGATGAACCAGGAAATGCCGAAGCGGGTGACGCAGGCGAAGGTGCTGGTCATTGACGATGCGCTCGAGCCGGAAGAAATCGGCGGCGAAGCGCTCAGCACCGAAGCCGGATTTAAACGCTATGTGGATCTGCAGGATGAGTTCAAAACCAATCTGCAAAAGATTATCGAACTGGGTGTCAAAGTGGTTTTAGTGGATCGCGGTGTGCATGATTCGGCGGACGAATTGTTGGCGGATGCCGGCATTCTTGTCGTGCAGCGTGTAGCAAACAAGGATTTACGCCGCGCGGCGGAGCATGTTGGCGCAAGGATGATCAAGCGAACTGGCTTGAAGAAAGACGCCTGCGATATTGCAAGATATCTCGGTATGGCCGATGCGATCTTTGAAGATGAAAAGCTCAATCATATCCGTTTGCTGGGCGGTTCGGGAAAACCGATGGCGACGATTCTGGTCGGCGCATCGACGGCAGAGGTCGTCGGAGAACGGGAACGGATCGCTAAAGATGCGGCATCAAGCGTTCAGGCGGCGATAAAAGGCGGTTATGTGCCTGGTGGCGGTTCGCTTGAAATTGCCATCAGCCGTGAAGTGGCGGCTAGTCGTGACGGACTGAAAGGCATGTCTACTTACGGTGTCGATTGTGTGGCCAGTGCGTTGCGCTGTCCGCTGGAACAGATTGTTGAAAATGCAGGCTATAATCCGCTGGAAAAAGTCGAAGAAGTTGTGCTAGCGCAGCTTGAACAGCAGACGGATTCTCTAGGCATCGATTGCGACAGCGGGCTGGTCGTCGATATGCTGGAAAACGGCGTCGTTGATCCGGCGCTGGTTAAATTGCATGCGATTAAGGCGGCCGGTGAGGTGGCGATCGCGATCTTGCGCATCGATACGATCATCAAGAAGCGAGATGAGAATTCCGGAGCGAATACGGCCCCGAATACTGAGGCCGTCATACCGGATTTTTGATTGAGACAGTGAGTAGATAAGGGTGAAGGACCCATAAAACGAGGTGAAACAGTTGACGAAAAAGAAAATGGAAGAAGCGAAAGCGATGGAAGAAACAGTCGATTTAGTGGATGAAGAACAGGCGACGGTTGAAACAAAAACCGTTCCGGGCGTTGAAGAACTGACGTTGGAGGTCGCTGAAAAACAGCGTTTGCTTGATGAGCAGGTGAATCACTATAAACGCCTGCAAGCGGATTTTGAAAATTTCCGTCGCCGGACAAGACAAGAAAAAGAGGAAATGTCAGCTTTTGTGACGCAAAATCTGATCTTGGATCTCTTGCCGGTCGTTGATAATTTTGAAAGAGCGATGGCGGCGGCAGGCAATCAAGATGCGGCCAACCTGTTGACGGGAATCGAGATGATCTACCGTCAATTGGCGCAGACGCTTGAGAAGGCAGGGCTGACGCCAGTAGAAGCCGTGGGAACCGCGTTTGATCCGCAAAAACATGAAGCTGTTATGCAAGTTGCCGATGACAGTCAGGAAGCGGGGATCATTCTGGAAGAGTTTCAGAAAGGTTATGCCGTAGCCGGCAAAGTGATCCGTCCGAGCATGGTAAAAGTGGTAGGATAAGAATAAGGCGGTTGACAGTCTGCAAAAACTGTTCACAATAAATAGGCTTAATTTTGAGGAGGAATGAACATGGGTAAAGTAATTGGTATAGATTTGGGAACGACAAACTCCTGCGTAGCGGTGATGGAAGGCGGCGAACCGATTGTTATTGCTAATGCGGAAGGCAGCCGCATCACTCCGTCCGTTGTCGGTTTTTCGAAAACCGGCGAACGCCTAGTTGGCCAGCTGGCTAAACGACAAGCGGTTTCCAACACCGATGGTACTGTCAGCTCAATCAAACGTCATATGGGAACCGACTATAAAGTAACAATTGAAGGCAAGGGGTATAGCGCGCCGGAAATTTCGGCGATGATTCTGCAAAAACTGAAGACCGACGCCGAAGCATATCTGGGCGAGTCGGTAACGCAAGCGGTCATTACGGTTCCGGCTTATTTCAATGACAGTCAGCGTCAAGCTACGAAAGATGCCGGCGTCATTGCCGGACTTGAAGTCTTGCGCATCATCAATGAACCGACCGCGGCTTCGCTCGCCTATGGCATGGATAAGGGCGAAGATCACACGATTTTGGTATTTGACTTGGGCGGCGGCACGTTCGACGTTTCCATTTTGGAACTTGGCGACGGCGTATTCGAAGTAAAAGCGACCAGCGGCAACAATCGACTGGGCGGTGATGATTTCGACGAACGCATTATGAATTGGCTGGTAGCCGAATTTAAAAAAGAAAACGGTATCGATCTGTCCGGCGATCGTATGGCGATGCAGCGTCTGCGCGAAGCGGCTGAAAAAGCGAAGATCGAGTTATCGGGAGTTTTGACGACCAACATCAACCTGCCGTTCGTAACGGCAGACCAAACGGGACCAAAGCATTTGGACGTCACGTTGAGCCGGGCTAAATTCGACGAACTGACGGCCGATTTGGTCGAAGGTACGATGGGGCCGACTCGCCAAGCGATGAGTGATGCGGGACTGAGCCCGAAAGATATTGATAAAGTAATCCTGGTTGGCGGTTCGACCCGAATTCCGGCAGTACAGGAAGCAATCAAAAAAGCGATGGGCAAAGAGCCGCATCGCGGCGTGAATCCGGACGAATGCGTGGCGGTTGGTGCGGCGATTCAAGCCGGCGTATTAGTCGGTGAAGTCAAGGATGTTTTGTTGCTTGACGTAACGCCTCTGTCGCTGGGCATTGAAACCCTGGGCGGCGTGTGCACGAAGATCATTGAACGCAACACGACGATTCCGACCTCTAAGAGCCAGGTTTTTTCGACGGCTGCGGACAATCAAACTTCGGTGGACATTCACGTGCTGCAAGGCGAACGTGAAATGGCATCGTACAATAAGACGTTGGGACGGTTCCAGTTGAACGACATTCCTCCTGCACCGCGCGGTATTCCTAAGATCGAAGTCAGCTTTGACATTGACGCCAACGGCATCGTTCACGTTTCGGCTAAGGATCTGGGCACCGGTAAGGAACAGAAAATTACGATCACGTCTTCCGGCGGCATGAACAAGGACGACATTGAGCGCATGGTCAAGGATGCCGAAGCACATGCGGCGGAAGACAAGAAGCGCAAAGAAGAGGTAGAAGTACGAAATAATGCAGATTCGCTGGTCTACCAGGCCGAAAAAACCGTGAAAGACATGGGCGATAAAGCAGATGCTGCTTTGCTTGAAAAGGTGAAAGCAGGAATTGAAACCTTGAAAGAAAGCTTAAAAGGCACGGACAATGAAAAAATTAAGGCGGACACCGAAGCGCTGACGCAGCCTTTGTACGAAATGACCAGCGCGGTATACAACCAGCAAGGTGCCGAAGGACAGGCTGAGCATGGTGCGGAAGCGCATGCGCACGGCCAGGAATCGGGCACCAAGAAAGATGAAAAAGTGGTTGATGCCGAGTACAAAGTAGTGGACGAGGACAAGAAATAAGCGATAGTGCGCAGCGTTTGGCAGGGACGATACTCCCTGCCAAACCTTATTTTATGATTTATGTCTGGCGACTTGCTAAAAATATGATATTATCTTATTATTAGACAAGCTTAGGCATGAAGACTATTTCTGTAGGATGGTGCAGACGTGAGTAAACGTGATTATTATGAATTGCTTGGTGTGAGTAAGTCCGCCTCGGAAGATGAAATAAAAAAGGCGTTCCGCAAGCAGGCGCGTAAATATCATCCGGATATGAACCGCGAAAACCCAAAAGAAGCAGAAGAAAAATTTAAAGAAATCAATGAAGCGTATGAAGTGCTATCCAATGCGGATCGGCGCGCGCAATACGACCAGTTTGGCCATGCTGCCTTTGACGGCTCCAGCGGCGGTCAGGGCGGATTCAGCGGCGATTTTGGCGGTGGATTTAACGATATTTTCGACATGTTTTTTGGCGGCGGCGGTGGTTTTGGCGGTCGACGTCAACCAGGACCAGAACAGGGCTCTGATTTGCGCTTCGATATGGAAATCACTTTTGAGCAGGCTGCCTTTGGCGTTGAAACAGAAGTGCAAATTCCTCGGACGGAGGATTGCAAGACTTGTAGTGGCACAGGCGCTGCGGCTGGGACGCAGCCGGAAACTTGTCCGCAATGTAAAGGAACAGGACAGGTGCAGGTCGTGCAGAATACTCCGTTTGGCCGAATGGTCAATGCGCGGGTTTGCGACCGGTGCCATGGCGAAGGACGCATTGTACATACGCCGTGTAAGGATTGCAGCGGCCGCGGCAAGGTCAAGGTAAAACGCAAAATCAAGGTTAAAGTTCCTGCTGGTGTTGACAATGGCTCTCGTTTACGCATCTCGCGTGAAGGGGAGGCGGGGATGCGCGGCGGTCCGCCCGGCGATTTATATGTATATTTATATGTCAAGAAGCATGCGTTGTTTTCGCGTGAGGGCAATGAAGTCATTTGTGAAGTGCCGATCAGTTTTGTGCAGGCGACGCTTGGTGATGAAATCCAGGTGCCGACCCTTGATGGAAATGTTAGCCTAAAAGTGCCGGAAGCGACGCAGTCGGGAACCGTCTTTCGTTTGAAGGGCAAGGGGATTCCTTTCCTGCGCGGCAATGGGCGCGGTGACCAACATGTCAGAGTTAAGGTACTGACGCCGCAAAAGCTTACGGAGCGACAAAAAGAGTTGCTGAAAGAGTTTGCTCAGATCAGCGGTGAAAACGTCAACCCGGAGCAGAAAAACTTTTTCAAAAAAGTGAAGGATGCGTTCGGGGTATAAAGGGGCGATGAAAATGAAATGGGCAGAAATTAGCGTGCAAACGACTCATGAAGCCACGGAAGCGGTAGCGGACTTGTTTCATGATTTGGGAGCCAGCGGTGTGGTTATCGAAGATCCGGATTTGATCAATTCGTACCGGCAATCCGGCACCTGGGATTATTGTGATATTCCCGAGGAACTGGAAACGGAAGTCGTAACGGTATTGGCCTATTTGCCGGTCGATGAAGAACTGGAAGATAAGTTGCGTCGTTTTGAAGACTCCTTTATGGGCCTCGTTCACCATGGTATCGAACGCGGCCGCGGTCAGATCAAATGGAAGGAAGTCTTGGAGGAAGACTGGGAGTCATCCTGGAAAGACTACTTTCATCCGGTAAAAGTCGGTGAAATCATTGTTATTAAGCCCTCCTGGGAAGAATACCAAGCACAAGAGGGAGAGATCATCATTGAATTGGACCCGGGCATGGCTTTTGGTACGGGGACGCATCACACCACGGCGATGTGTTGCCGTTTGCTCGAAGAAGTGATTCACAAAGGCGAAACGGTCTTTGATGTTGGAACGGGTTCAGGAATTTTGGCGGTAGCTGCTGCAAAGCTCGGTGCTTCACATATCAGGGCGGTCGACTTTGACGGCGTTGCGGCAAGAGTGGCGCAGGAGAATGTCGATATCAACAAGGTGGGCGATGTTGTTACCGTGTCACAAGGCGATCTGCTGACGGGAATTGAAGGACAGGCGGATGTCGTGATTGCAAATATTGTAGCTGACATTATTATCCGTTTGTTGCCGGAGATCCCTAAACGTTTAAAAACCGGCGGTCGTTTCGTTGCCAGCGGTATCATCGAAGAGCGCTTGGCTGATGTCACGGCGGCGGTCTTGGCACAAGGCATGACGGTGGATAAAGTCGTCGAAGAAGGCGGCTGGGTTGCCATGGTCATGACTGTGGAGGCTTGATGACGTGAGACGGTTTTTTATTGCGCAACCAGTCGAACCGCGAGTGAGTATCAATGGTTCTGATGCGCGTCATATTGCGAAAGTGCTCAGACTCCAGCCGGAGTCTGAAGTCGATGTGGTCGGTAATGACGGTCGCGCCGCACGCATGATTATTACTGCGCTTACGTCGCAGCAGATTGAACTTGATTTTAAGCAGTGGTTGGTTGAAGAAAAAGAACCGCCGGTAAGGGTGATTCTGGCTCAGGGACTGGCTAAAGGCGATAAAATGGATTATATCGTACAGAAAGCGGTCGAACTTGGAGTGAGCGAAATCGTTCCTCTGGCGCTCGACCGCTGCGTCGTGCGCTATGAAGGAAAAAAGCAACAGGACAGGGTCGCGCGTTGGCAAAATATTGCCGTTGAGGCTGCAAAACAGTGTCGACGCAGCGCAATTCCTGAAGTGAGGGACATTATCGCTTTACGGGAATTATTGACGGAATTGCCGCCGGATACGGCGGCAATTATGCTGTACGAAGCGGAGAACAAACAAGGATTGAAAGACATGTTGCGCAGCTGCGCCGCTAAGGAGTATTTGTTGCTGATCGGTCCGGAGGGCGGTTTTACGCCGCGAGAGGCGGATTTATGCCGGGAATACGGCGTCTCGTCCGCGACGATGGGACCGCGTATTTTGCGGACGGAAACGGCCGCGTCGGCTGCTTTAGCAGTGCTTATGTATGAACATGGAGATCTGGGGGGCTGAATGTGCCACGCGTTGCATTTACAACATTAGGTTGCAAAGTGAATCAATTTGAGACCGATAGCATGGCGGGACTTTTTCGCCAGCGCGGTTATGAACTTGTCGATTTTGATGCGGATGCGGATGTCTATGTGATAAACACCTGCTCGGTCACACATTTGGGAGAAAAAAAATCACGCCAATTGATTCGCCGCGCTATTCGACGAAATCCGACGGCTGTTGTTGCGGCGGTAGGCTGCTATTCACAGATGTCGCCGGATCAGGTTGCGGCAATCGAAGGGGTCAGTGTTGTCATTGGAACGCAGGAACGGCAACGAATTGTCGAACTGGTTGAAGAAGCGGCGCGTGAACATGGCAAAATTACCGCAGTCGGCGACATCATGCAGTCGGATTTGTTTGAAGACATTCCACTCTTTTCGGCGCCTGGACGGACGCGCGCTTTTTTAAAGATCCAGGAAGGTTGCACGAACTTTTGCTCTTATTGCATCATTCCCTATGCAAGAGGACCACTCCGATCGAGACCGCTTGACAGCGTACGGCGTGAAGTCGCCAAGTTGGTGGAAGCCGGTTTTCAGGAAGTGGTGTTTACGGGTATCCATCTGGGGGCCTATGGCCGCGATTTAGCGGACGACCTTTCACTGACGGACGCGTTGGAAGCTGCGCTAGAGGAACCAGGTCTGCAGCGTTTGCGACTCAGTTCTTTGGAGTCGGTAGAAGTTTCTCCGAAATTGATTGAGCTAATGTGTAACGACAGCCGGCTTTGTGCGCACTTGCATCTACCTCTGCAGGCGGGGGAAGACGGGATTTTAAAAGCGATGAATCGCCATTATACGACCGCGGAATATCGAAGGTTGATCGACTGTATACGCAGCCAGGTACCAGGGATTGCGATCTCCACGGATTTGATCGTCGGTTTTCCGGGCGAAAGCGAAGCCAGTTTTGAACAGGCGTTGTCTTTTGTCTCTTCGATGGGCTTTGCTAAGATGCATGTTTTTCCCTATTCGCGTCGGAACGGTACGCCAGCGGCCACTCTTGGCGGACAGATTGAGGAAGAGGTTAAGCGTGCACGGGTGCAAAGCGTGCAGCAGCTTGCCGAGCGGATGGCGAAAGAATATCAAAATGCATTCATCGGCCAGCAGCTGGAAGTGCTGGTGGAATCGCAGAAGGATGGAATCGCCGAAGGGCTGACCAGCAACTATCTGCGCGTTTATTTTCCGGCAGAAGCGGATGTCTTGAAAAGACGCTGTCTGGTGCAGCTTGAAAAAACGTACAAGGATGGCTTATGGGGGAATTTGGCTTAAATTTTTTTGTGCGGCAGGATATCGAAAAAATAAGCCGAATAATCTTTTGTACAACCATTGCTGAGCGTGAAGCCTCGTAACGGTGATTCTATGTCTGGCAGCCGGATGGGATTTGGCTGCCGGTAAGAAGGGAGGTGCTGTAACGTGTCCCAGGAGTGCATATTTTGCAAAATCGCTGCGAAACAAATTCCGGCTCAGATTGTCTATGAAGATGAGCAGATGCTTGTTTTTCGTGACCTCAATCCCGTGGCGCCGGAACATGTACTGCTGATTCCCAAGCGGCACATTCCAAGCTTGCGCAAAATGGCGGCAGAGGATCAACCGGCTGTGAATGCAGTGATGGCGGCGGTTCCGCAGGTGGCGAATTTATTGGGGTTAACGGAAGCCGGGTTTCGTCTGGTGACAAATACCGGTGAGGACGGCGGACAGACTGTTGGTCATCTTCATTGGCATTTGATGGGCGGACGAAAGATGACTTGGCCTCCAGGCTAGGCATTGACAATGAGACGTACATAATGTATAATCATTGGGTGTATGTTCAACGAGGATACACTTCCCTATAACGGTGAGTGGAGGGAGGGATATTAGATGTCGGAAGTACGGGTTGGCAAAAATGAAACTATTGACAGTGCACTCCGCAGATTCAAGCGCACATGCCAGAAGGCGGGAACCCTGGCTGAAATAAGAAAACGCGAGCACTACGAAAAACCTAGCGTCAAGCGCAAAAAGAAATCCGAGGCTGCACGCAAACGCAGATTCAACTAACATCAGGCAAACATTGCCGGCAGTGGAGGGGTTTCTATGTTGCTGAAAGAGCGGCTGGCGGAAGATATGAAGCAAGCCATGAAGGAAAAAGAAGCCGGAAAACTCCGGCTGTCGGTTATTCGCATGGTGCGCGCCAGTATCAAAAATCTTGAGATTGACCGTAAGACAGAGTTGGATGAATCGGGCGTATTGGACGTTTTGGCGAGAGAAGTCAAGATGCGCCGAGATTCGCTTGAGGAATTCAAAAAGGCTAATCGGCCGGATCTGGTGGACAGCCTTGAACGGGAACTCGATGTATTAATGGCATACTTGCCGAAACAGTTGACGGAAGCCGAAGTTAGAAGCTTGGTGCAGGAAGCGGTCGCCGCTACCCAAGCCGTAGGTCCTAAGGACATGGGCAAGGTAATGGCTGCGTTGATGCCGAAAGTGAAAGGCTGTGCTGACGGAAAACTGGTTAATACTCTGGTGAAAGAACAACTGAACCAGTAAGATGAAAATCCGGTACTCTTGTAGTACCGGATTTTTTTATGCCGTGTCCAGTTTGAAGTTTTCAGCGAGTGTTATTCATTCTTGCGTTTAGCGAAACGGGCAAAGTTCTGTAAAATAGAAAACAGACAGGCTGGGGAAGCCTATCTGTTTTCGTGGGGTATAGGTGAAAGTGAAGACTGGGAGTTTTAAGGGAAAGAATATAATGTGTAGGGGTAATGGGAAGAGTGTTGGGAAAGAGAGTTTGTCTGACACAAAGAAACGCTTCACTTAAACCTCTGCATTCAAGATAACATGCAAAATTCGACAAGTCAAGACAAAAAACGATAAAATGATTGCCTTTAGCGTTTGCCGCGTCAGAAAAGGAATCCGATTGCTGGCGTCGAAATGATATAAGATTATCGCTGTGCATAAGGGGGCTGGGGTTTGCAAGAGGAGCAATTAATCGAAGTAGAATCTAACTTAGAAGCATTGGCGATTTTGGGACGCCATGATGAATATTTAACGCTTATTGATGCATGTTATCCGGTTCGGATTGCGATTCGCGGTACCGAGTTAAGCATCGCCGGAGAGGCGGAAGCTGTGGAAGCCGTGCGAGAGTTATTCCAGGAACTGCTTTTCTTATATCGTGCAGGAAATCCGATTACGACGCATGATGTGACGTACGGCTTACGCATGCTCAAAGCGGGACAGGGAAAACAATTGCATCAATTGTTTTCCGATGTCGTGTTGGTTACCGGGCGCGGACGGCAGATCAAACCGAAAACGCTGGGGCAGAGGGAGTACCTTGCGGCAATTCGGCAAAACGCAATCACTTTGGGCATTGGTCCTGCCGGAACGGGCAAAACGTATCTGGCCGTCGCAATGGCGGTAGAGGCGCTGCGCAACAAAGAAGTGGAGCGAATTATTTTAACGCGTCCGGCCGTAGAAGCGGGCGAGAAGTTGGGCTTTTTGCCGGGTGACTTGCAGGACAAAGTCGATCCCTATTTGCGTCCGTTATATGATGCGCTTCAGGATATCCTAGGAAGCGATACGTTTGCCAAGTATATGACGAAAGATGTGATTGAAGTAGCGCCGCTCGCGTATATGCGAGGGAGGACTTTGGAAGATTCTTTCATTATCTTGGATGAAGCGCAAAACACAACAATCCCGCAAATGAAAATGTTTTTAACGCGTCTTGGCTTTGGTTCAAAGATGGTGATAACGGGCGATGTGACGCAAGTTGATCTGCCGCAAGCGGGAATGTCGGGCTTACAGCATGCGAGTAGATTATTGGCTGGCGTAGCGGGGATTCAGGTCACGCATTTAGCGGAAACCGACGTCGTTCGCCATGAACTTGTCAGCCGGATCATCAAAGCATACGCTGCAGATGAAGCGGCGCGGGAAAAATAAGGAGGCTGCAATGGAAGTTATCATTCACAATAAACAGCAGGCGGTAATGCTTGAAAGCGCGATGAAGGATATGCTGCATCAGGTCGTAGCCCAGGTCGCGTTGGTATATGGACTGGCTGATGAAGCGGAAGTGGGCATCACATTGGTCGATGATGCTGCTATTCATGAAATGAACCGCCAGTATCGCGGCAAAGATAGAGCGACGGATGTTCTGTCTTTTGCGCTTAATGATGGCGAGGAACAGCTAGAGGGGAATCCGGCCGCACTTTTGTTGGGCGACATTATTCTTTCGCTGGAGACTGCCATGCGGCAGGCAGAGGAATATGGACACAGCTTGGAACGGGAAATGGCTTATTTAACGGTGCATGGGATGCTCCACTTGCTTGGTTATGACCATGAATGTGAGGCGGAAAAAGCCGAGATGCGTCAAGAGGAAGAACATGTCCTAATGCTTCTTGGTATTGGGCGAGATTAATATGGCAGAGGTGGAAAAGTTGCAACAGTTGGTTGAATGTGCGATCGAAGCACGACGCAAGGCGTATGTTCCCTATTCGAAGTTTCAGGTTGGCGCGGCGTTGCTGGGGAAAAGCGGTAAGGTTTATCAGGGCTGCAATGTCGAAAACGCATCGTATGGTTTATGCAATTGCGCAGAACGTACGGCGATTTTCAAAGCGGTCTCTGAAGGCGAAACCGAGTTTGCGGCATTGGCGGTGGTCGGCGATACGGTGGAACCGATTGCTCCCTGCGGCGCTTGTCGTCAAGTCATTGCTGAATTTAACATCCCCACGATTATTATGGCGAACTTGAAAGGTGACAGCCGACAAGTTTCGCTTAACGAATTGCTGCCGTTTTTCTTTTCGCCGGCAGATTTAGAAGGAGTGAAGTAAATATGAATAATGAAGATTTTAAATCCGGCTTTGTTGCCGTAATCGGGCGTCCTAATGTTGGGAAATCGACGTTGATCAATAGTCTGATCGGGCAAAAGGTTGTCATTATGTCGGACAAACCGCAGACGACGCGCAACCGAATTATGTGCGTATTAACGCAGGAAGATGCGCAGATCCTATTCCTTGATACGCCGGGCATTCATAAACCGAAACACCGTTTAGGCGAATACATGGTGAAAGCGGCAGAAAACACGCTGCGTGAAGTCGACCTGATCTTGTTTGTCGTTGATGCGAGCGAGGGCTTCGGAGCAGGCGAAGAATATATTCTCGAACGACTGGCGCAGGTCAAGACCCCGGTCTTTTTGGTGGTGAATAAGGTCGATAAAATGAGCAGAGAAGACCTTTTCCCGATTATCAAAGAGTATGCGGCGAAACGTGAGTTCAGTTCAGTTATCCCGATTTCTGCATTGAAAAAAGATAATTTGGAGTGCTTGGTAAAAGAAATAAAAGCGCTTCTACCGGAAGGGCCGCATTATTTCCCGGAAGATATGGTGACTGATCAACCGGAACGACTCGTTATCGCTGAACTGATTCGCGAAAAAGTGCTGCATGCAACGCGTGAGGAAATACCGCATGCCATTGCTGTTGACATCGAGGAGATTAAACAGCGCCCTAATGAAGACGTCTATGTCAGGGCCGTCATTTATGTGGAGCGGGATTCGCAAAAAGGCATTGTCATCGGCGCACGCGGCGCATTGCTGAAAGAGATTGGCAAGATGGCCCGGCTCGATATTGAACATTTACTGGGGTCGAAAATCTTCTTGGACCTTTGGGTCAAGGTAAAAAAAGACTGGCGCAACAAGGAAGGCAGTCTGCGGTCCTTTGGCTATGATTGAGTCATTTGGTTGACGCTGGCAGTCACCGATGATATGATTTGGAATAAAGAGGAATGTGACTATGAACTGGATGTCCAAGCGTTTTTTGAATGGCTTGATGGTGATTGTTCCGCTGGCGATTACGTATGCGGTCGTGGCACAGTTGTTTGTTTTCGCAGAAAAATTGCTGGGCCAATATCTGCCAATACAGTTTCCCGGTCTTAGCCTGGTGGTGGTCTTTGCCTTGATCATTTTGGTGGGCTGGTCGTCGAGTTATTGGCTGACGCGCCGGATACTGGCTTTAGGCGAACGAGTTTTGAGTTCGATTCCCGGTATCAAGTTTATCTACGGCAGCGTCAAGCAACTTTCAAGCGCCGTGTTTAAATCGGAAGATATGTTCCGTCAGGCGGTCTTGGTGCCTTATCCGCACTCAGAGAGCCGAGCCATTGGTTTTGTTGTGGCGGAACCGTCACAGCCGATTGCGACGGCTTTGCCGGAGCCCTATGTCTGTGTTTTTATTCCGATGAGTTTGAATCTGGCTTCGGGGTTCAATATTTTAGTGCCTAGCCGAAGCGTCACCAAACTGGATGTGACGAAGGAAAGCGTTCTGCAATACTTGTTGACGGCCGGAGCGGTCATGCCGAAGGCTAGTGAAGCAGCAAGCAATGCATCCTAGGCGGTGAAGACCAATAAAAGGAGAGATGAAATATCGACTCGCCCTTATATAGCTTGATTAAAGTGGCGGTAGCGCTGCTCTTAGTTTTGCTGAATGGATTTTTTGTTATTGCGGAGTTTTCCATGGTCAAGGTGCGGAAGACTCGCTTGGAAGAACTTGCACAGCAAGAAGACAGCCAGGCGCAGCTTACTTTGAAAATATTAAGCTCCTTTGACACGTATCTCGGTGCGACGCAATTGGGCATTACCCTGGCATCATTGGCGCTTGGCTGGCTGGGCGAACCGGCGATTGCTTCCTTACTGGAACCCGTTTTGCTTCAGATAATGCCGGACGCTGCGTGGCTTCTGGGCCCCTTGAGTATTGCGGTCGGCTTTACGATTATTACTTTTTTACATATCGTAATTGGCGAATTGGTGCCGAAGTCAATGGCGATACAACGTGCCGAAAAATTGGCGTTGTTTTGCAGTTGGCCGCTTTATGTTTTTCATAAAATTGGTTATCCTGTGATTCTTCTCTTTAATCGAACCGCGCGTGCTATCTTGTCTATCCTTGGAATTAAACCCGCCAATGAGGCGGAATTAGCACATTCGGAAGAGGAATTGCGCATGATTCTAAGCGCCAGCCAGCGCGGCGGCGTTTTAAATCAGATGGAAAGTGAATTGATCGATAATGTCTTTGATTTTGCCGATCGCCTGGCACGTGAAATCATGGTGCCGCGTCAAGATATGATTTGTTTGTATCTTGAAGATTCCTATGAGGAAAACATGAAAGTGGTCAGGGAGACGAATCATACCCGTTATCCGCTATGCCAAGGCGATAAGGACAATATTGTAGGGATGATCCATATTCGCGATTTAATGGATTTTGATCTGTGCAAGACGCAAGATGTGGACTTGCGTTTGGTGATGCGTGAAATTCTTGTTGTACCGGAAAGTATGTCGGTGGCCAAGCTGCTGCAGCTGATGCGCCGACGCCGCATCCATCTGGCGGTGGTTGCTGACGAATATGGCGGAACGGCCGGGTTGGTGGCTCTTGAAGACGTTTTGGAAGAAATCGTCGGCGACATTCAAGACGAGCATGATGAAGTGGTGGCGCCGGAAATCCAACGCATGCAAGACGGCGTTTATCAATTCGATGGCCGCGTCTTGCTAGATGAGGTTACCGATGTTTTGGCGATTCGTTTGGAAGAACATGAAGAGGATACGATTGGCGGTTACTTATTTGCGCTGATTGGACGCAAGCCGGAAATTAACGATGCAGTGATGATTGGCGAATATCAGTTTACCGTGTTGGAATCGAGCGGCTTTCGAATCATTCGCGTTAAAGCGGAACGGATTGAGCCGACTGTCGAGAAAGAAGAATGAAATGGGACGATATCAGGCGGAAGCCGTTGTAGTATCGGTCAAAGACTGGGGAGAAAGTGACCGCTTAGTGATGCTTTTTTCCCGTGATATGGGTAAGATCAGCGCGCTCGCGTATGGCGCTAAGCGCCCGCGTAGCCAGTTAGCGGGGGGCATGCAACTTTTTTCGCATGTTGAAGTATCCTTGTTGCCGGGCAAAGTGTTTGAACAGGTAAAACAATGTGAAATCAAAAATAGTTTTCGTAATATAAAAGAAGACCTTTCTCGGATGGCGTATGGAATGTTCATGTTGGAAGTGCTGAATGAACTTTGTCCGGAACGCCAGCCGGAAAGTGAATTGTTTGACAAGCTTCTGGCGGCGCTTACGCTTCTCGGCCGTAAAAATCCGCGTCTGGTTGCGCTGGCCTGGGCATGGCAGGTATTGGGTGAGATGGGGCTGAGTCCCCGACTTGACTACTGTGTTTTCTGTGGTAAGGACAGTGAGATTGCGCGCTTTGACAGTCGCAGCGGAGGCTGTTGCTGCCAAACGTGCGGCAATGAGAACAACATGGTAATGATCAATGCGGAAACCATTCTTTTTCTTCAAGTCCTGAGCAGATTGGATTGGATGTCGCCGCCGGAATTTAAGATCACCGGCAGTACGCTGGTGCAAGCAGAAAGACTGGTGTTGGACTATTTGATCCACTGTTTAGATAAACCTCTGAAATCCACCGAATTTATCCGGCAGGTGGGCAGATGAAAAATCAAAAGCATGGGAGGCGTTTGTATGGAAATCACCTTGGAAAAAATTGATGCCGTAAAAGAGCGTACCGGGGTATCCTATCGAGAAGCAAAGGCTGCACTAGAAGCTTGTCAGGGCAGTGTGATTGAAGCGCTAATCCACCTGGAAACGCATAAACCAAAGGGGTGGACCGAAGAATTCTCTTTGCGTAGCGGCGAAGTCGTCGACAAAGTAAAGGATCTTGTGCGCCAGGGGAATGTCAATCGCATTTGCGTTAAGAGCGAAGGCAAGGTGCTGGTTGAAATTCCGGTGACAATCGGCGCGATCGGCGCAGTTGTACTGCCGCAAATCGCGGCTCTTGGCATGTTGGCAGCTGTTTTCAAAAAATGTTCGATTGAAGTCGTGCGCACGGATGGCAGTCGCGAAGAAACAACCGTTGATGACGAGGATAAGACCAATTGACAATTACGCTTGTCTTTGGTATATTTGACAGTAGTTATCGAAGGCAATGATGAAAAACAGTAGTCGTCATAGCAAGCGAGCCGGGGAGGGTGTGAGTCCGGCAAAGACGATGAAGGCATTTCGGAGCCGCGGGAGGAAAACTGGAATGTGTAGGCAGGCCAGCTAGTAAAAACCGCTATAATCATGAAGGCGGGCCGCTGTTTGCGGTCAATCAGGGTGGAACCGCGGGAGTCTCAAGCCTCTCGTCCCTGTAACATGCAAGATGTGTTACAGTGGACGGGAGGCTTTTTTGTTTACCTGACATTTGACGCACTGCATTGCTTGGAAAAACAGGAATACAAGGAGGCGCGACCATGACTTTTCAAGAAATGATATTGACGCTCCAAACGTTTTGGGCGGAACAAAATTGCATCCTGATGCAGCCTTATGATGTGGAAAAAGGCGCGGGTACGATGAATCCGGCCACCTTTTTGCGAGCCTTAGGACCGGAACCTTGGAACGTGGCCTATGTGGAACCGTCTCGTCGTCCGGCAGACGGACGCTACGGCGATAATCCGAATCGTTTGTTTCAACATCATCAATACCAAGTCATCATGAAGCCATCGCCGGACAATATCCAGGAACTGTATCTGGAAAGTTTGGCGAGGCTCGGCGTTGATCCGGCAAAGCATGATATCCGCTTCGTTGAGGATAACTGGGAATCTCCGACGCTTGGCGCGTGGGGCTTGGGTTGGGAAGTGTGGCTCGACGGCATGGAAATTACTCAATTCACTTATTTTCAGCAAGTAGGCAGTATCGATGTTAAGCCGGTTGCCGTCGAAATTACGTATGGTCTGGAACGGTTAGCCATGTATATCCAAGGCAAGGAAAACGTCTACGACCTGGAATGGGTTAACGGCGTCAGCTATGGCGACGTTTTTCACCGCAACGAAGTGGAACATTCCACATATAATTTTGAAATTGCCGATACGGCACTCTTATTTCAACTCTTTGATATGTACGAAAAAGAAGCGATCCGAGTTTTGGATAAAGGGTTTGTTTTACCAGCATACGATTATGTTTTGAAGTGTTCACATACCTTCAACATGCTGGATGCGCGCGGCGCGATCAGCGTCAGCGAACGGACCGGCTTTATCGGCCGGGTGCGCAATATGGCACGACTTTGCGCGCAGGGGTATCTGGAACAGCGTGAAAAACTAGGCTATCCGATGTTGAAAGGGGGTAACTAATATTATGGCGCAAGAATTGCTGTTTGAAATAGGGACGGAAGAAATTCCGGCGCGTTTTATGCCAGGCGTGCTGAAACAGTTAGATAATCTGGCGCGTACGAAACTGGCGGAGCTTCGGATTGCACATGGCGAATTGAAAGCGCTTGGTACGCCGAGACGCATGGTCTTGACCGTAAGAGGGATCGCGGAACGTCAGGCGGATGTGGTCAAAGAGAGTAAGGGGCCGTCTTTGAAAATCGCCTATGATGAGGCTGGTAATCCGTCGAAAGCCTGTGCTGGTTTTGCGCGAGGGCAAGGCGTTAGCGTGGAAGAACTGGTGCAGCGTGACGGCTATGTATATGCGATTGTCGAAGAAAAAGGGCAGGCTACGGAAACGGTCATGGCGCAATTCTTGACAGACTTACTGTCTGGACTCGCTTTTCCTAAAAATATGCGCTGGGGCAACTGGGATGTCAAATTTGTCCGTCCGGTTCGCTGGATGTTGGCATTGCTGGATGGAAAGGTTGTCCCGGTGGAAATTACCGGCGTTCTTTCCGGCAATAAAACGAGGGGGCATCGCTTTCTTAGCAGCGGTGAGTTCGCCGTTGCTTCCATTGATCAATATTTACAGACAATGCGTGAGCAACATGTATTAGTGGACCAGGATGAACGGCGCAATCTGATCCGCCAACAGGTTCAGGAATTGGCGGTAGCTCAGGGCGGCGTCGCCAGCATTGATGAAGAGCTGCTGGAAGAAGTCGTCTATCTGGTCGAATATCCGACGCCGCTATGCGGCCGCTTTGAAGAGGAATATCTTGCATTGCCTCCGGAAGCGGTCATGACGCCGATGCGTGAGCATCAACGTTATTTCCCGGTGAAAAAGGTGGACGGCAGTTTGTTGCCGATGTTCATCACCGTGCGCAATGGCGGCAGCGAACATATCGACATCGTACGTCATGGCAATGAACGCGTTTTGCGCGCACGCCTTGCCGATGCAAAGTTCTTTTTTGAAGAAGACAAGAAAGTTTCGCTGGCTCAGCGGGTCGAAAAATTAAAGACGATTGTATTCCAGGATGGTCTGGGAACGATGCATGACAAGGTGGAACGCCTAGGGAAATTGTCGTTGGCGGTAGCCGATGCGGTTGGCATCGCCAAGACGGAAGCGAAAGATATTGCGCGCGGTGCCTTGTTGGCGAAGGCAGATCTTGTTACCGGTATGGTGTGTGAATTTACTGAACTGCAAGGCATCATGGGGCGTGAATATGCCAAATTAAACGGTGAATCGGACGCGGTCGCAGAAACGATTTTTGAACATTACCTGCCGCGTTTTGCCGGTGATGAGCTGCCGGCTACTCCCGCAGGACAAGCGGTCAGCATTGCTGACAAAATGGACAATATTGTGGCGACATTTAGTCGCGGACTGATTCCTACAGGCTCACAGGATCCGTATGCGTTACGACGGCAGGCTCTCGGCATTGTCAATATTCTCTTGGCTGGGCGTTACCATGTATCGCTGTTGAAACTCTGTCAGGCCAGTGCGGAACTCTTGCATGTCGCGCCGGACAAAAAGGAAAAACTGATGAACGAGCTGGCGGATTTTTTCCGTTTACGCTTGAAGAATGTTCTCTCCGAAGCGGGCATTCGTTATGATATTGTGGATGCCGTTATGGCCGTGGGCTGCGATGATGTCTATGATGCGTGGCTGCGTGCGCAAGCGGTTGCGGAGGCTGTTGACGGAAAGGATTGGCTGGCCATGGCGCAGTCGTTCACACGGGCGGCTAATTTGCTGAAGCATGGCGGTACGAGTCGCGTGAAGAAAGAATTGCTCAGCGATCCGGCGGAGGTTGTTTTGTTCGAGCGGGTTTCGGCTGTGCAAGACAAGGCTGCGGTGTTGCTTGAAGCGAAGAAGTTTGCTGAATTGCTTTCGACGCTGGGCGAATTGGCAGAGCCGATTGATGCTTTCTTTGATGCTGTAATGGTAATGGCGGACGATATTGCGGTGAAGGAAAATCGGTTGTCGTTGTTGCATGCTATTGTTTCGATGGCGACGCCAGTTGTCGATCTTAGCAAGATTGTCACTGCATAAGAGAAAAAAGAAAAAACTCTGCGCCGGATATCGTTCGGCGCAGAGTTTTTTCTTGGCTTTGCGTAAAGAGAAGGATTTTCCAGATGTGGGGCGTATATGTAAAGAAAGGCAGGTGATAGATAATGAGTCCTGTGACGGTGATTTATGCATTATCGGATTCCGTCGGTGAAACGGCCGAAATGATCGCGCGTGCAATGGCCAGCCAATTTGAAGAAGGTACCTTTGAAATTATGCGAGTGCCTAATATTAAGACGGTGCAACAGTTGGAACGCACGATGCGCGAAGCCGCCAGCCAGCGTAGCCTCATTTGCCATACGTTGGTCAATCCGGAGCTTCGGGCGGCGCTGAAAGATCAGGCGATTGCAATCGGAGTTCCTACTGTTGATATCATGGGGCCAATGCTGGAAGCCGGTCAGAAAATGTCAGGAATGTCGCCGAAATTGAGACCTGGTTTGATTCATCGTTTGGACGATGATTATTTCAAGCGGGTTGAAGCGATTGAGTTTGCTGTGAAATATGATGATGGAAAAAATCCGATGGGTTTGAAAAAAGCGGAAATTGTCTTGGTCGGCGTTTCACGCACATCGAAGACGCCGCTGAGCATGTTTCTGGCTCACAAGATGATTAAGGTGGCCAATGTACCGCTTGTTCCGGAGGTAGAACCGCCGGAGCAATTATTTGAAATCCCGACTTGCCGTATTGTCGGCCTAATCATTGACCCGAAGAAGCTGAATAATATCCGTATGGAAAGACTTCGTTCGATGGGACTCGATGCACAGTCCGCTTATGCCGATGATTTGCGTATCGAAGCGGAATTGGCTTATGCGAAAAAGATCATGGAGCGTTTGCAGTGCCCCGTGCTGGATGTGTCGAATAAGGCGATTGAAGAGACCGCGGGCAAGATTCTCCAATTGGTAAGGGAGAACGGCTGTGCGATTCGTAGCGTTGAAGCCTGAACGCTTAGACACGCGAAAAAACACCCCTGACCATTCGGACGGGGGTGCTTTGCGTGCTGAAATTTACAGTATGGTGTTTGTGACCACGTTATAATTCAGACTCTCAACCGTGTAGGGCGGAACGCCGTCTTGCGCCACCTGGACTTGCCCGGTAAAGGTAGCGACCTTGGTATCCCAATTGTATTCTGTTTGGAGCGCTTGGATTTTCAACCCGCTGCGAGACAAGGTGACGTTGCCGGTTATGTCGGCTCTGTTTTGCGTACCGTAAATATAAACAGTATCGCCGGTGAAGTAAATATCATCTTGGCGGAGGCTGACGCCTTCAGAGGCCCAGACTTCCATGCTGGACATATTTATCTTTGCCTGCCCGGCGGTGATGACGCGGTTGGCGCCTTCGATATAGACATGACCGTTTAGGACGTATAGCCCGGTATTGATATCAAGATATTGTTGATCGGCTTTAATGACGGGCTTAGCGGCAAATGCGCTGGAACAGAACAAAAGAAGCAGTACGAGCAAACTGATTGATATGCGAGATTTCATAGGGTTCACCTTCTTTCTGGCTATCATTATAGCAGAAAAATGTTTGTTTTCATAGGGCGGGAGGATGTGGCGACAGATGGACAAGACAATACGCGAACGCATTGAAGAACAGGAAGAGCAGTTGCTGGCGCCGACGGCGACGCGGAGTAAGGATGCCGTAAGAGCCGAAACGGAAACCGCGTGCGAATTTCGTACGACTTTTCAACGCGATCGCGACAGGATCATTCACTCGAAAGCTTTTCGGCGTCTAAAACATAAGACACAGGTCTATATATCGCCGGGGGATCATTATCGGACGCGTATGACGCACAGTCTCGAGGTGGCGCAAATTTGCCGGACGATTGCACGAGGATTGCAGCTGAATGAAGATTTGACGGAAGCTATTTCGTTGGCGCATGATGTCGGGCACACGCCTTTTGGCCATGCGGGCGAATATGCGTTACAGGATATCTTGGGACGTTATCGTCATAATGAACAAAGCTTGCGCGTCGTGGAATTCTTGGAGCGTTCAGGGCGAGGGCTGAATCTGACGCTCGAAGTGAAGGATGGCATTTTAAATCATACCGGCGAGAATAAACCATTCACGTTGGAAGGGAATATCGTGCGGATTGGCGACCGCATCGCCTATCTTTGTCATGACTATGACGACGGCATTCGCGCCGGACTTTTGAAAATCGAGGACCTGCCGAAGGAAGTAAGCACCGTACTGGGCATAAAACCATCCAGCATGATCATGATCATGGTGGCAGATATGATACAACAGTCGCAAGGTCGCACCGAAATACGGATGTCTGAACAAGTGACGGCGGCGATGGGGCTGTTTCGCGAATTTATGTTTCAGAGGATCTATCGTGCGTCTGAATTAGAAGTAGATCGAAAAAAAGCGCAGTATGTGATCCATAAATTATATGATTATTTTTTTGCGCAGCCGGATAAATTACCGCGTGAATATTTAGAGCGTGAAGATAGATGGGGACTGGAGACAACGATCGTCGATTATATTGCCGGCCTTACCGATGGCTATGCGGTGCAGTTGTTTGAAAAACTTTTTGTTCCCACGAAATGGATGAGTTATTAGGTTCTTAATAATCAGAATAATAAATTTGTCAATAGGGAAAGAGGAAAATCTGATTTAATGGGGAATACTATGTATTGCAATTTACACAGAGTGGTGAATTTTAACTGATTTTTGCTGAAATTCTGTTAAAGTGCTAAGGCAACGGGTTGTAGGTGATAAAGATGAAGGACATGGCTTTTGAGGAATGGATTGCCCGGTTGCGAGCAGAAGGCGACATTGTTGGTGTAATCGCAGAATATGTACCGCTGAAACGAAAAGGCAAAAACTATTGGGGATGCTGTCCGTTCCACCATGAAAAGACCCCCTCGTTTTCGGTTGCGGCGGACAAAGGCTTTTTCTACTGTTTTGGTTGCCAAGCCGGAGGGAATGTCATTAATTTTCTGATGAAAATTGAGAACCTGTCTTTTTTTGAAGCGGCGCGGTTGTTAGCTCAGAAACTAAATATTCCGGTGCCGGAAAAAGAAAAGACGGCGCAAGAGATGGCCAGAGAAAAGGAATTAGCGAAGTTATATAGGGCGAACGAATTAGCTAAGGAATTTTTCCAAGCCTGTCTGCTGAAGAGCGCATACGGTAAAGAACCCTTACAGTATTTGGAACAACGTGGTATTAGTGAGGAAATTATCCAGCGCTTTCAAATCGGTTTTTCACCGCCGGCCTGGGATAAGTTGTCCTTGGCGCTTAAACAACGAGGCTTGGCTGATGACGTGATGGTGAGAGCTGGACTGGCGCTGCAAAGAGAAAAGGGTGAAGGCGTCTATGACCGATTCCGCGGCCGCATCATGATTCCGATCAGCGATGCTCGGGGACGCGTCGTGGGATTTGGCGGACGGGTACTCGATGAGGGGCAGCCAAAGTATTTGAATTCTGCAGAAAGCCTTGTTTTTAACAAACGTCAACTCCTGTTTGGCTTTTCGGTGGCGCAGAAGACGATTCGTCAAATGGGGCAAGCCATTGTAATGGAAGGCTATATGGATGTCATTGCTGCGCATCAAGCTGGCGTCGAGAATGCAGTCGCGTCATTGGGGACGGCGTTTTCACCGGAGCAGGCCAAATTATTGCTGCGGGAAGCGAGTGAAATCGTGATTGCATACGACAGTGATGCGGCAGGGCAGTCGGCGACGCAGCGGGCGCTTGAAATTTTGCGTGGTATGGGCGCCAAAGTGAAAGTGCTGTCTGTACCGGAAGGCAAAGATCCGGATGGGTTTTTGCGCCGAAAAGGCGGCGAGGCGTTTCGGAAACTAATGGAAGAGGCGCCGAGTTCCTTGGAATATCAGGTCACGAAAGCGTTTGAAGCGGGTGATGCGGCAACGCTGGATGGTAAAGTTGCGATTGTGAATCGTGCGGTACAGGTGTTGGCCGCCAGCGATAATGCGGTCGAAATTAACGACTATGTGATTCGTCTGGCGCAGCGTTTACAAATTGATGAAAGTGCGGTGCGCAGCGAATTGCGTAAGGTAATGGGAAAGCATCGCAGCCTTCGTTCCAATACGCAGATTACGGGGCGAAATTGGAACAAACAGGCGCATCTGGCAATGGAACAGGCGGAGCGATACTTATTACGCTTGATGTGGGAAGACCATTCGTTGATTCCCTACGTCAGTGCACAAGTGGGCGCAGAGGACTTTTTAGATGAGAGACGGCGTGAAATTGCGGCCATGGTTTTGGCAGGAGGCCCAGAGGTGGAAAGCGATTGGCAGGTCGTTCTGACGGCTGGACGCGAGGAAAGTTTGCAGCAAGAACTTTCCTACATCATGCATCTCGATATTGCGCCGGAAGACGTGGTTCGCTTAGTCGATGATTGCGTAAAAACAATTAGAAATAATAGCTTGCAGGCCCGATTTGAAAGGCATAAACAGCAAGCGGAAGAATTAGAACGGATAGGAGATCGCACTTATCTGCAGGAATTAGCAGAAATGCAACGAATACAAGATGAGATTAACAAATTGCGTCAAGGATAAACCGTTAGTCCTCGTTGATACGAGGATTGGGGGAGGGGAGTAAGATGGCAGAAAAGAAACAACATTCGCCAGCAGTTGAACAGCATGTCGAGCAACTGCTGAATAAAAGTAAGAAGCATGGCAATGTACTGACCTACGGCGAGATCATGGATACTCTCCAGAGCGAAGACTTGTCGCCAGAAGAGATTGACGATATGTATGAAATGTTTTCAGAAAAAGGCGTTGAAATCTTAGATGAAATTCCGGAGGGGCAAGGCCCGATCGTAGCAAGGGTGGATAGTGAAGAAGCCGCTAGCGAGGATAATGATGTCGATCTGAGTATTCCGGAAGGCATCAGCATCGATGATCCGGTGCGGATGTATTTGAAGGAAATCGGTCGCGTGCCGCTGCTCTCGGCGGAAGAGGAAATCCGTCTCGCACAACTGATGGAGCAAGGCGATGAAGAGGCGAAACGCCGCTTAGCGGAAGCAAATCTTCGCTTGGTCGTCAGCATTGCCAAACGCTATGTTGGGCGTGGCATGCTGTTTTTGGACTTGATTCAAGAGGGTAATCTGGGCTTGATTAAAGCGGTAGAAAAGTTTGACTATAGCAAAGGCTATAAATTCAGTACCTATGCGACATGGTGGATCCGCCAGGCGATTACGCGGGCGATTGCGGATCAGGCTCGTACAATCCGTATTCCGGTGCATATGGTAGAGACCATCAATAAACTGATCCGGGTATCGAGACAACTTTTGCAGGAACTCGGGCGGGAGCCGCAGCCGGAAGAGATTGCCAAGGAAATGGATATCAGCGTAGAACGGGTAAGGGAAATCATGAAGATTGCTCAAGAACCCGTATCACTGGAAACGCCAATCGGTGAAGAAGAAGATTCCCATTTAGGGGATTTTATCGAAGACCAGGATGCACCGGCGCCGGCTGAAGCTGCCTCCTTTAGACTGCTTAAAGAACAGCTGGAAGAAGTTCTTGAAACGCTTACAGAACGCGAGAAGAAAGTCCTTCGCCTGCGTTTTGGCTTGGATGACGGACGTGCACGTACGCTTGAGGAAGTAGGGCAGTTCTTTGGTGTAACCCGTGAACGGATACGCCAGATTGAAGCAAAAGCGCTGCGTAAGCTGCGTCACCCTAGCCGAAGCAAGAAACTGAAAGACTTTTTAGAATAGAATATTGACATAACAACAAGTCTCGATTACAATATATACTGTTGAGTTAGTCTTTGGGCCTATAGCTCAGCGGTAGAGCAGCCGGCTCATAACCGGCTGGTCCCTGGTTCGATCCCAGGTGGGCCCACCACACTTTACATGGCCCGTTGGTCAAGCGGTTAAGACACGGCCCTTTCACGGCTGGAACAGGGGTTCGAGTCCCCTACGGGTCACCATACGAATAAGCATGGATGCAAAGCATAGGCTTTGCATCCTTTCATTTACTTTCAATGAAAATAAAAAGGTAAGGAGGGATTTCAATGAAGTTAGGAGATCGGTTGGCGACACTGGCTTCTTGTGTGCCGCAGGGCGCTGTTGTCGCGGATATCGGAACCGACCATGCCTATCTGCCGATTGCATTAGTTTTGGCGGGCCGAATCACAAAGGCGGTGGCAGGAGATGTGGTCAAGGGGCCGTATCAGGCTGCCTTGGCGGCAGTTGAAGCGGCCGGCTATACGAAAGAGATCTCAGTGCGGCTGGGAAATGGATTAGACGTGCTGACGCCGGGCGAGGTCGATACGGCTGTTATCGCGGGAATGGGCGGCGCTACGATCGTTGAAATTTTAAGTGCGGCGCCGGAAATAGTGGGTCAGATGAAGCGTCTGATCCTGCAACCTATGGTTGCAGGAGAGGCCGTGCGACGTTGGTTGGCGAAAGCGGGCTGGCATCTTCTGGAGGAACATTTAGTGGAAGATAACGGACGGATTTATGAAATTATTGTTGCGCAGCCGGGAATATGGTCGCCGATAGAGGATGTTCTTTATGAAGTAGGCCCCTTGCTTTGGCAACAGCGCCATCCATTGTTGCGTCGACAATTGGAACAGATGATAAGGCAGTTAACAGCGGTGACGCGCCAGATGGAAGAAAGCGACAAAGCGGTGAGAGAAGAAAAGTATGCGATTTGCAGCAAGCGATTGCAGGCGCTGAAGGAGAAGTTGACATGTCTGTAAAATGTCAGGTTATCATCGAGGCTCTTGAACGATTGGCGCCGCGGCGGTTGGCGGAGGATTGGGATCAGGTCGGATTGCAAATCGGCAGTCCGGCGCAAGATATCAATGGCATTTTAGTGACGCTTGACCTGACGGAAGCGGTTTTGGAAGAGGCAAAAGAGAAAGGCGCAAATTTAATTGTTTGTCATCATCCGCTTATCTTCAAACCGGTTGCGCAAATCCGTACCGACTTGCCGCAAGGAAGATTGTTGACATGCTTGTTGAAAGAAGAAATCGCGGTATATGTCGCCCATACGAACTTGGATATAGCGGCAGGCGGGGTTAACGATGTATTGGCGCAGCGGCTCGGATTGAAAGAAGTGAAAGGTCTGTCGGTGACGGGGCGAGAAAAGTTGCTTAAGATCGTTGTATTCGTGCCGAAGACGCATGAGGAAAAAGTGGCGGAGGCGATGACGAAAGCGGGCGCCGGACATATCGGCAATTATAGCTGCTGTACGTTTCGTGCAGCGGGCGTAGGCTCTTTCTTAGCTCATGAAGGTGCAAAGCCGTATATAGGAAGACCTGGGAAGATGGAAGAAGTTGAAGAAATCAGACTCGAGACGATCATGCCGGAGTCGATAAGCCGACGTGTTGTTCGGGCGATGCTGGCTGTGCATCCGTATGAGGAAGTCGCATATGACTTGTATTCGCTTGAAAATGAAGGACAGGCCTATGCGCTGGGACGGATCGGCTCTCTGCCCGAAGCGATGGAGATGGAGCAATTTCTTTCTTCAGTAAAGACGGCGCTGCAGGTTAACAGATTGCGTTTTGCGGGCGGACAGAACGGAAAAATGATTCGTAAAGTTGCGGTTTGCGGCGGCAGCGGAGCTTCACTGATCGGTAAGGCCGCATTTGCCGGCGCGGATGCCTTTATCACCGGTGACGTAAAATATCATGAAGCGCAAAGTGCTGAAGCGGCGGGCATCCTGGTCGTTGATGCGGGACATTTTGTTACGGAGTGGCCGGTGGTTGCGAGTCTTTCCGATTATTTAACAGACTTTGCGCGGCAGGCGAAGTGGCGGCTCGAGGTCACGGCAGGGAAACAGAAAGATGTGTTTGACTGGATTTAATGTTTGACGGCAGCGTATTTTTCGTCCATAATGTATAGGTGCGTATGGGAGTACGAAAGGCAATCGCGGACGGGCCAGACCCGTTCGAGGAAAGTCCGAGCTCCAAAGAGCAGGGTGCTGGATAACGTCCAGCGGGGGCGACCCTAGGGATAGTGCCATAGAAAAGTAAACCGCCGCTCGCTAGAGCGGTAAGGATGGAACGGTGCGGTAAGAGCGCACCAGCGGTCAGGTGACTGGCCGGCTTGGTAAACCCCACTCGGAGCAAGACCAAATAGGGAAGGTGTGAAGCTGCTCGCTGACCTTCCGGGTGCGTCGCTAGAGATGCCGGGCAACCGGCAGACCAGATAGATGATTGCCGCCGTCTACGGATGGAACAAAACTCGGCTTATTGATTGCTCCCATGCCATGTAAAAAGCCCAGGAGATTTTAGATCTCCTGGGCTTTTTACATGGCATGCTGTCTGGGTTAAATAGAAATGGATAACTTCTATCATTAAAAAATTATTTCTATATAGAGGAGAATGCTGATTGACTTATGAAGCTTTATTTCTTACAATGGTGATACAGATAATGAGAGGTAAAGGAGGCTACTACTATGGCAATCGTTTCGATTAAAAGCAAAGAAGAATTTCAGGAAGTTGTATTGCAGGCTGCGCAGCCTGTTTTGGTAGATTTTTGGGCGCCTTGGTGCGGTCCGTGCAAAATGGTAGCGCCGGAGTTAGAGGCCCTGGATGAAGAGATGGCAGGAAAAGCGCTCATCGTCAAAGTCAATGTGGATGATAATCAAAAACTGGCAGGCGACTATAATGTAATGGGAATTCCTACGCTGCTCGTTTTTAAGCAAGGCGCTGAAGTGAACCGTCTGGTTGGCTTTCGCCCCCGTCAGGATTTGCAAGCCGCGCTCGAATCAGTCTAAAGGCGGCTGAACGTAAACCAGTCTTCTATTGTCTAAATGAACGGATTCTGCGATAATGTAACTATTGAAAAGGAGGCTGGCGAATGTTCAATTTTAGCATGTCTGAACTGATTATCATTCTTGTCATTGCATTGGTCGTCTTTGGCCCGGCTAAATTACCGGAGATTGGCAAGGCGATCGGTAAAAGTATGCGTGATTTTAAAGAAGCCGCATCGGGAACTGATTCGAAGGAACATAAGTCGTAATAACTGCGAAATGAGTCGTAATCGAAGACTGCTTTCTGCTGTGTCGGGAAAGCAGTCTTTTTTGCTAAATGAGGAGGAGTTTTTTAGTTATGATTATTTCTTGGAATACTACCCAAGCTTGCAATATGAGTTGTGTGCATTGTTATCGGGATGCCGGAACACGGCGCGAAGACGAGCTGACAACAGAAGAAGGAAAGAAGCTGCTCGACGAAATGGCCAAGGCGGGTTTTAAGATTGTTATCTTAAGTGGTGGAGAGCCATTAATGCGTGAGGATATTTATGAATTGATCACGCATGCGACCAAGGTTGGTTTGCGTCCGGTACTCGGCACCAACGGCGTTTTAATTACGCCGGATGTGGCCAGGCGCTTGAAGGAAGCCGGACTTGGCGCTGCAGGCATCAGCGTCGACAGCTGCGATAAGGAAAAGCATAACTGGTTCCGTCAGGCGGAAGGCGTATGGGAGAAGACGATGGCAGGGATTGCGGCTTGCAAAGAGGCCGGTTTGCGTTTTCAAATCCATACGACGGTAATGAATTGGAATGAACCGGAAATTACCGATATTACCGATCTGGCAGTAGAGCTCGGCGCGATGGCGCATCATGTATTTTTCCTCGTTCCGACCGGACGCGGGAAGGATATTGAAGAGACGACGTTGAAGACGGAGCAATATGAGGCGTTGTTAAATCGAATCTTAGACAAACAGTTGGAGGTGTCGATTGAATTAAAGCCGACCTGTGCGCCGCAATTCATGCGCATTGCCAAGGAAAGAAACATGCCGATGCGCTTCACGCGCGGTTGTCTGGCGGGAACCGGCTATTGCGTCGTATTGCCGAATGGCGATATTCATCCTTGTCCGTATATGCCGATGACGGTGGGCAATGTAAGAGAGACCGATTTTGACGTGATTTGGCGTGACAGCGACGTGTTCCAGCGCTTGCGGCATGAAAAGCTGAAAGGGGGCTGCGGCACGTGCGGCTATGACAATATTTGCGGCGGCTGCCGGGCCCGAGCTTACTACTATGCGGATGGCGACTATATGGCCGAAGAGCCTTGGTGTGATCGGGGACAACGCAATAAATAAAAGCTAAGCGATAAGGGGGTAACAGTGTGGATCAACTGGGAACTACCTTGCGGGAACTTTTTGAAAAACGCAACCTGAGTCGACGAACTTTTTTGAAAACCTGTGCTACGTTGACGGCAATTTTAGGATTAGCTCCGGAAATGTTGCAAGATGTTGTGGCGGCGGCGGAACGCAAGTTGCTCGTCCCGGTCATTTGGCTGCATGGTCACGAATGTACCGGTTGCGATGAAACGTTACTGCGTTCGCAGACGCCTTTGGCATCGGATGTGTTGTTGAATATGATTTCACTCGAATATATGGATGTGCTGGCCGCGGCGGCAGGTGAACCCTTGGAGGAGCATTTGCAGCAAGTGATGCAGGCCTATAAGGGACGTTACATTTTAGCCGTGGAAGGTGCGGTGCCACTGGAGGCAGATGGAATTTACTGCATGGTTGGCGGCAAACCGTTTGTGGAAAACCTGCGTCAGGCGGCGGCTGGCGCAGCGGTTATACTCGAAGTCGGTTCTTGCGCTGCCTGGGGTGGAATTCAAGCGGCTAAACCGAATCCAACAAAATCGGTCTCGGTTAGCGATGTAATTCATGGGAAGACAATCGTCAAGATTCCCGGCTGTCCGCCAATCCCTGAGGTTTTGACAGGGGTCATTATGCACTATACGTTGTTTGGCAAGCTGCCGCCGCTAGATAGCGTAGGTCGACCGAAACAGTTTTATGGGAATCGAATCCATGACACTTGTTATCGTCGGCCTTTTTTCGATTCGGGCATGTTCGTGGAAAAGTTTGATGACGCCGGCAGTAAAGCGGGCTGGTGCTTATACAAAATGGGCTGCAGAGCGCCTGAGGCGTATAACTCATGCGGTAACATGCGCTGGTGGAATGGACTTTCGTATCCTGTCCAATCAGGGGCGCCTTGCGTTGCCTGTGGTGCGAATAATTTTTGGGATCAGGATCCGTTTTACGAGCGATTGCCGGGAATTCCGGTGCCGCAGACCGTGGCGAATGCCGATAAGGTCGGCTTGATAACGGCGGGTGTTCTGACGCTTGGCGTTGCAGCACATGGTGCGGCTTCGCTCATTCAAAGTAAAAAGCATGCCGCAGAGGAAGAAGAAAAAGCAAAAGAGGATGAGAAATAGTAGGGGGGATGAGCATGAAACGTATTGTCGTAGACCCCGTCAATCGAATAGAAGGTCATTTGCGAGTTGAAGTTGTGGTGGATGAAGCCACTGGCAAGGTTACGGAAGCTCTATCGAGCGGCACTGCCTGGCGCGGCATCGAATTGATTGTCAAGGATCGCGATCCTCGTGATGCATGGCTTTATACGCAGCGTATTTGCGGCGTTTGTACGACGGTTCATGCTCTCGGTTGCTTGCGGGCTGTTGAAGATGCACTGGGCATCGAGATACCTAAAAACGCCAACTATATACGCAATATCATGGCCGCGACGCAATGCCTGCAGGATCACATTATTCATTTTTATCATTTGCACGCATTGGACTGGGTGAGTCCGCTGGCGGCTCTTAAAGCAGATCCTGCGGCGACGGCTGCGTTGCAAAATACAGTGCTGGAGACGTATCATCTCGATTTGAAGGGCCCGCGCAGTTATGATTTGGACGCGTATCCGAAGGAGTTTCCGAAAGGCTCTGCTGTATATTTCAAAGCGATCCAAGATAAGGTTCGGCAAATTGTAGACAGTGGTCAATTAGGCATTTTTGCGGCGCAGTGGTGGGATCATCCTGATTATGATATTTTGCCGCCGGAGGTTCATTTAATGGCGGTTGCGCACTATTTAAATATGCTGGACAAACAGCGCGAGCTTGTCACGTCGCACGTTGTGTTTGGCGGAAAGAATCCGCATCCGCATTATGTGGTTGGCGGCATGCCCTGTTCGATTTCAATGCAGGACATGAACGCGCCGATTAACAGCGCGCGTTTGGCAGTTGTTGAAAACTCTCTCGGTGTCGGAGTGGCGGCGGCCGAATTGTTTTATGTTCCAGACGTCTTGGCCATTGGCGCCATTTATGCACAAAAAGGGTTGCTTGACGGCGGCGGTTTGGCTGGAAAACGCGTATTGGGCTTTGGTGATTATCCGGAAGATCGTTATACAGGAACGACAAACGGAGATTTTCATAAAAACTTGCTGCTGCGCAGCAACGGCGTGGTGGAAGGCTTTGCCGGCGGGGTTGACAAAGCGGTCTACCATGAGCTAAGCCCAGAGGATTTGTCTGATCAAGAGGTGTTGACGGAAGGCGTTGAACACTCTTGGTATTCGTATGCGAATGCGCAAAAGGAAAAGCATCCCTGGCAGGGGGAAACGACACCGCAGTATACGGCACCGAAAGAGGGCGACCGAACGCACTGGCAGCAGCTAAACGAGGACGGAAAATATTCTTGGATTAAAACGCCGAAGTGGCGGGGGCAGACTGCGGAAGTCGGTCCGTTGGCCAGGTATATTATCGTCTATACGAAAGTTAAAAAAGGCGTAATCGAACCAACGTGGGTCGAAAAAATGATGGTTGAACAAATTGAGGCGGTTTCAAAACATTTTAAACTTGCAGCGCAGGTTTGGATGGTATCGACGCTAGGTAGAACGGTGATTAGAGCATTGGAAGGGCAGCTAATGGCTCATATTAGTCAATACTATTTTGATAAGTTGGTAAAAAACATTGATGCGGGCGATACTGCAGTCGCCAATATGGAAAAATGGGAACCGGCAACTTGGCCAGCCAAGGCTCGCGGCGTAGGCTTGCATGAAGCGCCGCGTGGCGCGCTCAGCCATTGGGTAGTGATCCGAAACGGAAAAGTGGACAATTATCAAGCGATTGTTCCGTCAACATGGAATGCGTGTCCGAGAGATGGACAAGCTGGACGCGGAGCATATGAACAGACAATGTTAGAAACAAAGGTTAAAATTGCCGAGAAACCGTTGGAAATTCTCAAAGCAATTCATTCCTTCGATCCTTGCCTGGCTTGCGCCACGCATCTTTATGATGTAACCGGCAAACCGATAACGGTGGTGCATACAGACCCCTACCTGCGAAATTAGGAGGGATGGCGATGAAAACAAAACCGATTATGCACGGTTACTATGTTTTTAGTCCGGCGACCCGTTTATTTCATTGGAATTTGGTGATTTGCATCTTCTTGTTGTTTTTTACCGGACTGTACATTGGCAACCCCTTTTTTATTGGTTCGTCAGGTGTTGAACCAACGTATGCGGTCAATAATTTGTTGTCGATGGAAAATATCCGTTATGTTCATTTTCTTGCCGGGTATATTTTGATGGCGTCCTTGATTTTGCGTTTGTACGGTTTTATCACGCATAAAGGTGACCGATTATTCCCTAAGTTTTGGACGAGAGGCTATTGGGATGGCTTGATTGATACCCAGTTGCACTATATGTTTTTGCGAACGAAACATAAACCTTATTTGCGCAATTCACTGGCTCGAACGGGGTATGCTTCGGTCTATGGCATGATTTTGCTTGAAGGCGTTACCGGATTTGCTATGTATGCGATGATCCGCCCGAATGGGGCAGGAGCGCAAATGATTAATCCCGTCAATCATTGGCTGGTGGACGAATATATGGTGCATGTAATTCATCATTATGTTGCGTGGATGATCATGCTGTTTGTGATTGTACATGTGTATATGGTCTTTCGGGCTGATGTTATGGAAAAAGGCGGCGAAACATCAGGCATGATATCCGGCAGGAAGTTTTATGAGGAAGAACCTGTCGATCATCGGGATTTGGGGGAATGATATGACCGAAAACATGGTTTTGGGCGTCGGCAATATTTTGCTGTCCGATGAAGGCTTTGGCGTTAGGGTCGTAGAAGAACTGCAAAGGAGTGGTAAGGTTGCGGCGCATATCCAAGTGGTCGACGGCGGTACGCTCGGGTTTGGGTTGCTGCAGTATCTTGACGGCGTGAAACGTTTGCTGCTTATTGACGCAATTGAAGGTGACCGTGAGCCCGGAACGCTTTATGAATTGCGCGGCGCTAAAATACAGGAATATTTTCAAACGAAATTATCGGTTCACCAGCTAGGGATGCAAGAAGTTTTGGCGGCGCTGGGTTTGTTGGGGCGGCCGATCGAAGATGTCATCGTGCTTGGCGTGCAGCCGCAATCGCTGGAAGTTGGCCTAGAACTCAGTCCTCTTGTACAAAGTATGCTTGAACCGGTGCTGAATCGTGTTCTGGCGCTTTTAGGCGAGTGGTGAAAAGGAGTGCATAAATAAAAAAACGGTGACCGAATGGTCGGCGTTTTTTTATTTATAACGTTGTTATTATCTTTATAGGGCAGAGTAGGCGAAGGAACCCGAATATCTTTTGCTTTGTGAGGATAAATGATTCGGTAGACGGATTTTGCTATAATCAGGTTATGGATAATGGAAAGCGGCGAATGAGAAAGGGGTACGCGTATGATGCAGCAGGAAGCGTTACCGGTCAAAGGGATTTTTGGTGCGGCGTGGGTCAAGTTTAAAAAAGAAATGGCCATGTTGGAAAATGAAAATAAGAGTATTTTTTTGCGTGCCCGTTATAATGGACAGGTTGACTTGCCGGAACTTAGGAAGGCGGCGCAGCATATTTATGAACAGATCCTGCCGATACCGGGTCTGGTCGGCTGGTTGCATGAACCGGGACGTTCGCAATACTATTTATATCGACATGGGATTGATGTGGCTGTGCTTGCCGGATTGGCAGGGATGTGGCTGGAATATGAAACGGACGCGATCCAGGAACTGGTGTTTGCTGGTTTGATCCACGATATCGGAAAGGCGCGCGTGCCGTTTTCGATTATCAGCAAACCATCGCGTCTGAACGGAGCGGAACAAACGGATGCTCATGATCATGTCAGTCGAAGTTGGGAGATGCTGAGGGAAACTGGAGCAGTTAATGAACGCGTGCTCGAAGCGGTCAGCCAGCATCATGAACGTTTGGACGGCAGCGGATATCCGTTGGGGAATAAAGGCGATACCGTTTCGCTCTGGGCGAGGATCATAGGGATTGCCGACGTATATGACGCACTGGTAAGCAATCGATACTACCGTAGGGGAATATCGCCGTTTGAAGCATTCCAGCTGATGAAAGAAGAAATGGAGACCACGCTTGATGAGGCGTTGATGGATTTGATGTTTAAGCGCTTGGCGGAAGGTTTGGTCGGCCAGCAGGTCAAGCTGCATGATGGAAAAAAAGGCATCATCCGCTTATATGAATATGGCAAAGAGAACCAACCCATATTAGAAATGGAAGACGGAGATCTATTGCAACTTGGTTTGAAGGCGCAATTTTCCGTTGCAGAATTAGTTTATTGAGGCGGGATTTCCCGCCTCGTCTTTTTTCCGGTGAAGACTTTTGTCGCTTGAGAAAGTCTGCTATAATGAAAAGTATGTTTTAGAAGTAGTGAATGGAGCTGATGCATGATGATACGGGGAGTCAGAGGAGCGACGACGGTAGAGAATAATTGCGCCGAAGAGATTATTTCTCGTGTGGAAGAATTGCTAACGGCTCTCATAAAAGCCAATGCAATAGAGACGGAGGACATTGGCGCACTTATTTTCAGCTCGACGCCGGATCTGAATGCGGCATTTCCTGCGGTAGCAGCGCGTCGACTCGGCTGGAATGAGGTGCCGCTTTTTGGAACGCAGGAAATTGAACAGCCGGATGGCGTTAAACAGTGCGTTAGGGTGTTGGCGTTGCTGAATACGGAGCGCAGTCAAAAGGAAATCAAGCATATTTATTTACACGGAGCAACGGTGTTGCGCCAGGATGTAAAACAATAACAGGAGGGTGCAATACCCGTCGGAGACAGGGAGTTGAATCAATGAAACGGTTGTCTATCGTTGTGCCGGTGTTCAATGAAGAAGAGAACATCGAATTTTTTTATCAAGAAGTGTGTAAACATATGACTCCATTGTCGTATGTGTTTGAAGTTATTTTTGTTGACGATGGGTCGACGGATGCGACGCCGGCTATACTCGCACGTTTGGCAGAAGAAGACTGTCGCGTACGCGCCATTATTATGGCGCGTAATTATGGACATCAGTTGGCGCTGACTTGCGGACTCGACCACGCGGACGGCGATGCGGTCGTCACAATGGACGGGGACATGCAGCATCCGCCGGAGCTAATACCTCGGCTGCTCGAACATTGGGAAAACGGTTATGAAATCGTCCAAACGATCAGGGCAAAAACGGAAGGTGTTTCTTGGTTTAAGACGAAAACATCGGAATTGTTTTACAAACTGATCAATTCGTTGTCTAAGGTTCACATCCGTGAAGGCGGTTCTGACTTTCGTCTGCTTGATCGCAAGGCTGTAATGAGCTTTCGCTTGTTTCGTGAAAAGGCACGCTTTATTCGCGGCCTGATTGGCGCTATCGGATATCGTCAAACGACTGTCGAATTTGTCGCGCCGCGCCGCCATGCAGGAACCTCCAAATTTTCGCTGAAGAAAATGATTAATTTTGCACTGGACGGCATTACCGGTTATTCTACGCTGCCGTTGCGCTTTGCTTTTTATGTCGGATTGGTCTTCGCCGCGATCAGTTTTATCGTGACGATGCATGTTATCTATATAAAGCTGTTCACGCAAGAAGCCGTGCCAGGCTGGGCTACGACAACGGCCAGCATTGCGCTGCTTGGCGGTTTGCAGCTTTTAGGTCTTGGCATCATCGGCGAGTATGTTGGTCGTATCTTTGAAGAGGTAAAGCAGCGACCACTTTATCTTGTTCGAGCGGATTTACAAACAAAAGATAACAAATTGATAACAAAAAACGACCATTGGGCAGGAAAATAGTCCTAGACGTCGAATAACTATAAGTGTAAAGCCATTCGGGTAACTAAAAAAGCCTAATCCTAGCCCAGGAGCGGGGGAACCAAACTTTGGGGTGAAACGTTATTGTCAGCATTTATGTTGGCAAAGTGGGGTGCTTCTCGACCCTAACCCGTCAGCTAACCTCGCAGGCTCATGAGAGGAGTAGTAATTTGCGTATCTTTTCCCGTGCAATCTTGCTGGGATGTCTGTTGACCGCAGCGATGTTTAGTGTTTGCGGCGCAGAATCTTATCGGCAAGGAGACCAAGGTCAAGACGTGGCAGCGATTCAGAATCAGTTGGGGGCGCTTGGCTATGATGCCGGAGCTGCAGATGGTGATTTCGGCAGTTCGACAGCGAATGCGGTAAGAGCGTTCCAACGCGACAAAGGATTGGAAGTCGACGGCATTTTAGGGGAACAAACCTATCGGATGCTGATGGGGCGGGATATTCCTGCCAGTCGTAGCGACGGATCCACATCTGCGGTCAGAAGAATCGTGCAAACTGCCATGCGCTATCAAGGTGTGCCTTATGCATTTGGTGGAACCGGCCCTGGTGGATTTGATTGTTCCGGCTATGTTCGTTATGTTTATGCTCAGGCTGGCGTTTATCTGCCGCGGGCAGCCGACGAACAGTTTGAAGTGGGGCAGTCAGTTTCGTACAGCCGTCTGCAACCTGGCGACTTGGTGTTTTTCCAGACGTATGCGCCAGGTGCATCGCATGTCGGCATTTATGTAGGAAGCGGACAATTTATTCATGCCAGTACTAGCAACGGAGTTATGGTATCCAGTTTGGATAGCGGTTACTGGGGGCCACGTTACATTGGTGCTCGTAAGGTGTTGTAGTGTTTTTGTGTGTGGAGGCCGTCGTTGGCCTCCATCTTTATTTTAAAAATGAAGCCGGATACTTCTAAAGTAACGCGGCTACGGATGCAAGCCAACTTTTCTTTTGAAAAAAAGAGGGTTTTACGTGTTAGACCAATAATTAATACAATCAGCATCAGTATTTTAGAATGCTCCGTTGGAGGCTTCGCATGTTATTCTATTGGAATCTTTTCATACGTCCTTACTGCTCGCTAATCATGACCGCATTGGCTGGTTTTGTAATAGCGAGTTTAGCTGGTTTATCGGCGCCGCTGGTTATTCGACGCTTGATTGACGACGCCTTAATGAAGAACAGTTTATCTTTATTGCATGGCATCATAGGGGTTATTGTCGGTCTCTATGTAATTAGGGGCTTGTTTTCTTTTCTTCACGGCTATCTGATTGCTAAAGCAGGCAACCAGATGGTGACAACGCAGCGACTGGAATTATTCAAAAAATTGCAGGCCAAAGATTATGCTTTTTTTGTCAATGTACCGGCAGGTGAAATTATATCCTTATTCACAAATGACTTGTTGTTGGTTCAGCAGGCAGTGATGCTTGCGTTGCCGGATTTACTGGTGGAAAGTCTTAACTTGCTGCTCATATTGGGCATCATGATTTATTTCGACTGGCAATTGGCGTTGGTCACATTTGCGGTTCTGCCGTTCATTGTCTTAGCAATCAAGGGATTCAATAAACGGATCGCGACGCTCGGAACGATGGTCGAAGATGCTCTTAGCCGTCTTACGGGCAGTCTGCACGAAGCCTTGTCGACAATACCGGTGATTCAAAGTTATGTCCGGCAGGAGTATGAGTGTGAAAAATTCAATCGTGATGTACAAAAAGCGCAGGGCGATCTGATGCGCGTACAGCGGTTGAATGCATTGTTGCTCTCGCTGGTTGAATTCTTAGCGGCCATCGGCTTAACGGTAATCATCTGGTATGGCGGCTATCAGGTTATCAGTGGCCATTTGAGCATGGGAGGCATGTTTGCCTTTTTGATCTATATTATCAATATTCCGGTACCGTTGAAAAAAATCAGCATGGCGATGTCGCGCCTCAAGCTGGGTGAAGTGGCATGGCAACGCTTGGAACGACTCGGGGAAGGGAATGAAAACGGTGTTAGCGATGGTCCGCAGGAGCTCTTGAATGTCACGCCGCAGTCGGTTTCATTCGAAAGCGTTTCGTTTGCTTACCAGCCGGAAGTGCCGACTCTGAGCAACATCAGTCTATTGGCCAAACCGGGTGAAATGATTGCGATTGTCGGGCCGAGCGGCGCGGGTAAATCTTCTTTTGCCAACCTGTTGCTGCGTTTTTACGATCCGGTGCACGGCGCGATTTTATATAATGGCGTCGATATTCGACAGTTCAGAGTCGCAAATTGGCGGCGGCAGATCGGATTTATCCAGCAGGAACCGATTTTGTTCAATACGACGATCCTGGATAATATCCGCTACGGATCCCCGCAGGCTACAGAAGAGGAAGTGCGGGCGGCAGCCCGCATGGCGAATGCAGATGAATTTATTGCCAGACTGCCAGGGGAGTATCAGTATGTGGTCGGCGATTTGGGCGGCAATCTTTCGGGCGGACAGCGCCAACGCATTGCGATTGCCCGCGCAGTCTTATTGAATCCTGCGATCTTGGTGCTCGATGAACCGACAGCGGCGCTTGACCCGCAGGCGGAAAAACAGGTGCTTGAGACATTGCGCCAGGTCAGTGGGGCGCGCATTACCTTTATGATTACGCATCGCTTGAATACGTTGCAGGCTAGTGACCGGGTGCTGTACATGGAACATGGACGTATTCTCGAACAGGGTACGCATGCAGAACTGATGCTGCATAGCGTGCAATATGCGAAAGCCGTTCACGAAGGTGCGCCCGGATAAAAGGAGTTTTCCTGATGTTGCAAGAAATACTAGGCGAACTTAAGAGACGGGGTTGTCGGATCACAGAGCAGCGCCAAACGATTATTGAGGCTGTCTTAGCAGTTGCGGGCAGCCGTTTTACGGCATACGATGTTTGGGAAAGGGTGAAGGCGATACAACCAGAACTGGGCCTGGACACCATTTACCGAAATATCAAGCTGCTGGAAGAATTGGGCTTTTTAGCGTCGATCGGCGGCGTTGGCAAAGAGGGAAACCGCTATGAAGTAGCCGGGCGAGATCATCATCATCATCTGGTTTGTCTGCGTTGTGGAAAGACAGAATGCATCGATTATTGCCCGATTGATGATGTGCTAGTGAATTTAGTACAGGAGCGAGGCTATGATTTGGTTCGCCATCAATTAGAACTGATGGGGATCTGCCGGACATGCCGGCAGTAAAGGAGACAGGATATGGGGCATATATGCTTAGAAACAGTGGATTTTTCGTATGATGAACAAGTCGTTCTTTCAGATATTAGCCTGACGATTGAGGCGGGCGATTTTGTTGTGGTCGTCGGGCCGAATGGTGCAGGCAAGAGCACTTTGTTAAAGATTATGGCCGGTCTGCTGGAACCGCAGGCTGGCCGTATCGTTATTAGTGGTGAGGAAATGCGCGCGGCGCAACGGCAGGGACAGATTGCTTATGTGCCGCAGCAATACAGTGCGCATACGCCTGGATTTCCGGCGACGGTTGAAGAAATTGTCGAGCTGGGCACAGTGAAAGGTCATCATACGCGCCAAGGAAAACGCCATATTGTCAGTCATATGCTTGAATTGGTTGGTGCTACGGCGTTGCGGACGCGCCGAATCGGTGAATTGTCAGGCGGGCAGCAACAGCGCGTAATGGTGGCGATGGCGCTCGCGGCAAATCCGCAGATTCTCCTGCTCGATGAGCCGACCAGCGGAATCGATTACGAGGCAAGCGGGCGTATTTATGAATTGTTGAAGGATTTAAATCAAAACTTGGGTATTACAGTGGTGATGATTTCACATGATATGGAGAAAGCCTTACAGTATGCAAAAAAAGTCGCCTGCATTAATCGTGGCCTTTGTTTTTACGGCAAGAGCGAGAATTTTGATTTCAGCCATATTCAGACAAAACATTCCTGGTATTATACTGGGAGATGAGGTGGTCGCATGGAGTTTTTTCAATATGATTTTTTGCAGCGGGCGTTGGTTGCCGGCATATTAATTGCGCTGGCCTGCCCTTTGATTGGCAATTTTGTCGTGCTTCGGCGTCAATCGATGATTGGCGATGGGCTTGGTCACATTGCGTTTGCCGGAGTGACCGGCGGATATATGGTAGGCTGGTACCCGGCTTTTGGCGCTTTTCTGCTTACCTTGGCGGGGGCGCTGGGGATTGAGTGGCTCAGACGGCGCCATCGGAATTTGGCAGATATGGGCTTAGCCGTCTTTTTTTATGCGGGCATTGCGCTGGCTATTATTTTCAGTACGATGACGCGCATGCCCAGTGCAGGGTTGTTGAACTTTTTGTTTGGCAGCATACTGACGGTAACGAATACGGATTTGGCGTTAATCAGCGCTTGTACATGTGTGGTGATGCTGCTGATGTACAGATATACTCAGTCTCTGCTTTTAATGTCGCTTGACGAAGATGTGGCAAAAGTCGCCGGCGTTCCGATTGACAAGATCAATTTGGTTTTCAGCGTACTTACCGCTGTTGTCGTTGTAAGTGGGATGATGGTCGTGGGAATCTTATTGGTAAGTGCATTGATGATTGTACCGGTTGCAGCCGCGCATGCGTTGGGTCTCGGCTTCAGGCGAACAATCGCGGCCTCCGTATTGATTTCATTGGCTTCCGTATTTATCGGTCTGACGGCTGCGTTTCAGTTTAACATCGCACCGGGCGGCACGATTGTTATGACGGGCGTCGCGTTGTATATTGCTGCATCGCTTTGGGGTCGAATCGGGCGCAGCAAACTAAAAAACAGCGGCAAAGCGTGAGGCTTTGCCGCTGTTTTTTAGTTAATCGGTAAAACGATCCCAAAAGAGATAAGCTATAATCAAGAAGATGGCTGCGAGAATTCCGATATCGCCTACGTACATGTGCGCGGCTCCTTTGTTATGATTTTAATAGGCCGGACAATTCCGCGAGTTGCTGGCCGATCATGTCTGAAAATGTGTCCAAGGTGGAGAGTGAGGTCGCATCCGGCGGGGAGACGGTTTTATTGACGATAAACATATTCTCGGAAGTATTGAATGCTTTGACATCCAACTCCATGCTAAGCGGACGCACGGTCAATAGAACGACATTATTGACATGTGCGGTAGAGCCGTAAGTGGTTAAAGCTTCCGTCGTCGCATCCTGGCCGCTTGTGATGCCGGCACGGTTTAAGCCGCGTAAAACCTCATTGCCGGAGAGGACTTCGCTGCCGAGAAACAGGAGATTTAACTTATAGCGGATGACTTCATTCAAACCTTTTGTCAATAATTCGCTGCCGGGGACATAGTGTCCGCCGCTATCGACGTAGAGCGCTACCGACATAAGAGCATTTTCACTGGAGGCGGCCAGCGCGCCGGATGTCATGCTAAAAAATAGGCAAAGTACGATAAGGATGGTCTTTTTAAACAAAATAATCACCTCAAGAAGTAGTTTGAGAAACGAACGTGTCTGTCCTTTAAAAGGGATGACGCTTGTTTCCATATGCAATATTATAGCACAATTATGGTATAATAGGTGGCAAGGGGACAAAGGAGCGGGGACAGGCTATGGAAAATGTATATTCGCTCGTAGAGCGTTTTTATGATGAAGAAGAAGCCGAAATATTTTTGCCTCAGGAATGGGTAGAGGGTTTCTTGCGTCATCGGGCATGGCAGGGCGACAATGATGCGGCGTTACAGCAAACATGGAAGCAGTTACAGTGGTTGATCTTGTATTTGCTGCATGCCGATTTGACGGAAGTAGATGAGATGACGAGCCAAGATTTCAGTATGGCGGTACGGTGGCTTACGAATCAGGCGAAAGGAATTAAATCGGACATTAAGGCTGTACGTAAATTTTTTTCCGTCCTGAAAGATTTTTTTCGCTATGCCGAATTGAGAGAGTGGCTTGTATATCCTGAAGCACTGGAAGAGGCAGCGGAAAAAATTGCCGGCGGCAATAAATTACGTTTTTTACAGATCAGCGATATCTTGGAAGAATTGACTTTTCCGACAAACGGCTTGGAAGAGCGCCTTTTATCAGCGGATGATGTAGGTCGCTTGGTCGGTGAAGCGCTTGAAGTATTAATGCTTAAAATTGGCGGATTTTTTCAAAAAGAATCCTTTGCCGATGATTTTGATCGGGCATTGTATCTTTATACGGGGCCGTTCGATACGATGCCGGAAGAACAGGAAGAGGAATTTTGGCTAGGCTTTTGGGATTATTTCATTTTTGATTATCATTTGCTAAGCGATGACATGACGCCACTGCAGCGTTTTCAAAAAGAATATCGCGAGCGGATTAGCGAAGATGAAGCACATATTTTGCAAGATTTACTCAGCTCGAAGTTCACGGTCTTTTATGTGGACCGTTCCCTAGACGGTGAAATGGTGCAGTGCGTGAATTTGTTTACGGAAGAAAAATTTGAATTGCCCATGCCGGAATTTCCCTTGCATCAATTGAAACGGCAGTTGTTTTTCGGTCATGTCTTTGCACGCGGCATGTTAATGATTAATTATGTAACAAATTTGGAAGTCAGTGAATCGTTACGGCGTCGGATCAAAGAAGAAGTGATCAAGCTGGCGGACATCTTTTCCAAGCAACAGGCAGGCAATGATTTAGCAGCTTTTTTGCGCAGGCATTCCCTTGTCATACGGCATGCGATTACAGCGCTTACCGGAATGGCGCGTGTAACAGTCAGCTGCGCGATCCATACTCGTCCGGCCGATGAATTGCCGACCGCGGCGAAGTGTGAACGTGAGCCGGAGCCGGTGGTCGTAAGCTTGCTTGATGAGCGCGGGCCGGAATATGGGTTTTCGCGCCATGACATTATGCTTTTGCAAAATTTATGGCGGGATTTCAACCATTATTACGATAGGGAAATCAAGGAACCGGAAGCCTGGGCGGCGGCTGTGATTTGTACTTATGCGCAAATCAACGGCTTATCGCATTTTGTCGTCAGTGAACTGGCGGATGATTTTGCAGCGAATGTTGCGCGCGTGTATAGAAATCGAATGCGTCTGGCGCAGCGTTTGAAATTGAAGGCTTTTGATCCACGCTATTTGGGCGAAGAAGGCTTCATCTTATCATTGTTTCTCTAAGGAGGCATTTTATGCGTTGTGAACAATGCGGTAATTTACTTTCGGAATGCCAGTGTGTTCGTACGCTGACGCAAGAAGAGCATCAGGCTTTTCATGGAATTACTCTCGATACAACGGAAAACGCCAGAGAAAGAACGCAGCGATCAAGACCGAGCGGCGTTCATTTTGTCTGGCGTCCGTCAGGTTGGGCCGGTGTGCTTGTAATTGCAACGGTTGCTGTGGCTGCCTTGCTTGTCGCCTTGCCGTTAGCGCTTATGCTGGGCGCGGCAGCGTTGCTTTGGCAATGGCGTCGCCGCTGAAAAAAAGGGAATCGCTCGATAAATGAGCGATTCCCTTTTCTTTACTAGGAAAGAGCAAGAATACTGTTTTTTAAGCGGTGATATTCTTGTGTGAAGTAGACTCCATTTTGCGCTTCGCGGTGATCGAAGCCGAAAGCGCGGCGGCTGACGGCCATGACGGGCGGCGCCTGGATGCGTTTGGCAACGCCCATGCCGCAGTATTGCTTCCACCAACGTTCAAGATCGGCGATGAAATCTTGCGGTGTTGCGAACAGACTAGCGACGATACCGGGCTGGCAACCCAGTTCTTTTTCAAGCGAGCCGTTTTGGTACCAAAGCAGAATGTCTTCCGGTGTAGCCCGTTGCCAGCGTTCGACGAAAGCGCGAAAGAGATAATCGTGGTAAGGATAACAAAGAGGATCCCCTTTTCCTTCATCCACAGCCTGGGCCATCGATAACTCCGCACTGGGAATCAAATCCAAGATGCCTTGCGGGATGATCTTGCGCTGCCAGACAACGTCATTTAGATAATTGGCCAGAGCGTAAACCTGGTGTTTCCACAAATCGGCCAACAGAGCAAGAAAACCGGATTGATCGCCATACAAGGTAGAATAGCCGACTGTTGTTTCGCTTTTATTGGCGTTGCAGCTAAACGCTCCACCAAAAGCTGCTGCCGCGGCGGATAGTATTCGGGCGCTGCGGTCGCGCGCCTGTATGTTTTCTTGCATGAAGGAGGAGAGCGAAAGATGTTGCGCCTCGCTTCGTCCGACTTGGCGAATCGGCGTTTGCGAAAGCTGATCTATGGTGTGCGCCACCGAATCTTCGATTGGCACGATCATATAAGGACAGGCAAGATTATTGGCTAACTCGGCCGATAAGTTTTTAGTCGTTACCGAATTGAAACGGCTTGGCATGTTTATAAGCAGTACGTTGTCAGGACCAAGAACGAGCTGATAAAAGGCGGCGCTAAGCGCGGAATCGATGCCCCCGGATAAGCCGACAACGACGCGTTTAATGCCAAGGCTGGTTGTGAAGCGCTCCACTCCGTAACGCAGCGCCTGATAGATTTCGGCAGTCGGAGTCTCTTTTGGCAGTTGGCAAGGTTTCGTCGGAATACCGAACGGAAAATAAGCGATGTCGCAGCTGAAGGCGGGGACGTATGCGGCAATTTCGCCATCCACCTGATAAGCGGTGCTGCAGCCGTCAAAGGTATATACGGTTTTGCCGTTGTTTTGAATGCCGGTGCTATTGACGTAAAGGAGCGGAGCATTGAAACGGCGGGCGTGAGCGGAAAAAACGCGGTTGCGTTTTTGATTTTTATTTTGCGTATAGGGAGAGCTCGATAAATTTAAAAATAAGTCGATCGGTCCGTTTGTCGCTAACGCTTCTAATGGGTGGAAGGCATAATCGTCGGTCCAGGCGTCTTCACAGAGCAGACAACCGAGCGAGAGGCGGCGGTCTCCCAGAGACACGTAGACCGGCTGACTCAGTTCGGCGACGGTCTTATTTTGCTCCAAGGCAAGCTTGCGTAAACTGTAAAAGTGTCTCGAATCTTCAAATTCGCGATAATCCGGTTGCAGCGTTTTGATGCGATATGGATAGGGAAAGTTATCGGCGCCGATAAAAGTTCCCTGATGTGCGATGAAGCAGGCGTTATATTTGCGCGGCCGACCGTCGTCATTATGCTTTTGCCAATCAATTGCGACATTGCCGAAAACAATGCAGATATCGTTGGAGGCGGCTGCCAGGCGTTTACCCATGGCTTCGCATTCACGTAAAAAAGCAGGTTGTTCCCAGGTATCGCCGAGCAGGTAACCGGGGATTGACATTTCAGGGAAAACAATGATTTGGGCATTAGCGGAACGGGCTGTTTCGACCATAGACAACATGACGTTTGTATTGTGGAATGGCTGGCCGGGAATTACTTCGAGTTGCGCCAAAGCGATGCGAATTGTCAAAAGAAGTCACCTCTGCTTATAAAAAGAATAATAAATCTTAAAAGTTCGCCTTGAGCATTCAATATCCTGCTGATGGTAATAAATGAAACTTTTATTCGTTGAAGTAGACAGTTTAAATATTTTTATGATATTATAATGCAATGAGAGAGAACGAATGTCTCTTGTGAGCGATTGAAAAATGCTGAAGGATTGATTGGCGGAGAGAAAAGAAATGCAGCCTGATATTTGCAGAGGAAAGCAGGAATTTAACAGTACTGGTAGTATTTATCCAGTAGTGAAGAAATTTTGCTGGAGGGATTATTATGGAGAATTGTTCGAGTATCATGGCGATCGCGCAAGAACGTCGTACCGAATCAGCGACGCGCGTACAGGATGTCCTGACGCGTTACGGCTGCAATATCAAAGTGCGTTTAGGGTTGCATGACGTACAACCGGATGGCGGCGTGTGCTCCAACACTGGAATGATCATGTTGCAGTTGGTCGGCTCTGCGGCAGAGATCACTCAACTGGAAAAAGACCTTCAGGGAATCCCGAACGTCAAAGTAAAACAAATGATGCTTGATTTTTGAAAAGGTGCGCGGGCGACCGCGCATTTTCATTACAAAGCATGGCTACTTGAGGAGGACGCATTTTTATGAAAAAAACAAATGCAGCGCGTATATTGGATAGCATGAATATTTTGTACGAATTAAAGGAATATCCGGTCGATGAAGAGGATTTAGGCGCGGAAAATGTGGCTGCTAAAGTAGGCCTGCCTCTGGAACAGGTGTTTAAGACGCTCGTCGTCGAAGGCGATAAAAGCGGTGTCCTTATGGCGGTCATTCCTGGGGGACGGGAACTCGATCTTAAAGCGCTGGCCTCTTATAGCGGAAATAAGAAGGTGGACATGGTTCCTTTAAAAGATGTACAAAAATTAACTGGCTATATTCGAGGCGGCGTTTCGCCCTTAGGGGCGAAAAAAGCATATCCGGTATATGTGGATGAGAGTCTTGATGAATGGCCTTTCATTGCGGTTAGTGCCGGAATCCGCGGTTGTCAAATTTTAATCCATCCAAGCGATCTAACGAAATCTGTGCAGGCCCGGGTGTATGGCATATGTCGTTAAATGAATTTTGCATCGAAAAAAGCATTAAGGAAAGGGTGCCCGCTTGCCGACTTGGTTATCTGCTACTAAATGACTTACATATTCAGAGCGAGTCTGCTGCGCTGCAGAGTGAGTTTTCTCTCTTGCGACAGGCGATTTCAGAGCAATACACGCTGGATGGCTTGAGCCAGGTTACGCGCATTGCGGCTGTGCGGAGCATGTACAAGAAAATGTCATGGGATCCGTCCCGCTATCGTCCGTCAGCAGAAGCTTTAGTTAGGCGAATCCTGCAAAAAAAGGAGTTATATCAGATTAACAGTGCAGTCGATGCGTCGAATTATTGTTCGATTAAATTTCTCTTGCCGTTTGGTTTGTATGATGCAGATAAATTACATGGTTCCATTCGCTATCAGGTTGCGACAGAAGGCGAATATAGCAATATTGGTGGTAAAACGGCGAAGACGGAGGGAAAGCCGTTTTTAAGCGATGAAAATGGAGTTTTTGGCAATCCGACATCGGATGCAAAACGTACAGCGGTCACACTGCTGACGAAAAACGTATTGTCGATCGTGTATGCGGATGAAGAAATAACGACGCGTGAATTGAGTGAAATATTATCGTATACGGCGGAAAAAATCCGCTTTCACAATGGGGGACGTTTAATAAAACATGGCATTGTGACGGCGTGTGACGATAAGTGAGAGTATAATAAAAGGAGCGGCAGCATGAATTATATCAGTACTAGAGGCAGCAAAGAACGAGTATCTTCGGCGGAAGCGATTAAAAGAGGTCTGGCGGAGGATGGAGGACTCTTTATCCCGGAGGCGCTGCCGGAGTTTAGTTTAACGATGCTAACACGTTGGAAAAACATGGATTACCGACAACGGGCTGCGGATTTACTAAAACTTTTTCTTACCGATTATAGTGAAGATGAACTAAAAGCCTGCACGGCGGCTGCTTACAGTGAAGAGAAATTTTCCGAGGCTGCTATCGCGCCGATTCGTTCGTTGGATCGGCAGCATCATATCTTGGAACTTTGGCATGGCCCGACAAGCGCCTTTAAAGATATGGCATTGCAGTTGCTGCCGCAATTGCTGACGAAAGCACTGCTTAAGACTGGAGAAAATTCGCAGATCGCAATTTTAGTCGCAACCTCAGGTGATACAGGCAAGGCGGCACTTGAAGGTTTTCGCGATGTAGAGCAAACGAAGGTCGTCGTTTTCTACCCGAAAGACGGGGTGAGCGAGATTCAGCGGATGCAGATGCTGAGCCAAGGCGGGAGCAATGTTGCGGTGGTTGCAGTGGAAGGGAACTTTGACGATGCGCAAAGCGGCGTTAAGGAGATCTTTTCCGACGCAGGCGTCAAACAGCGCCTGCAAGCGAAGCAAATAAGACTCTCTTCGGCAAACTCAATCAATTGGGGGCGCTTGGCACCGCAAATCGTTTATTATTTCAGTGCTTATATCGACTTGGTTGCAGCTGGGCAACTTACTTTGGGCGAAAAAGTAAACTTTGTCGTGCCTACCGGAAATTTCGGCAATATTTTAGCCGGATATTATGCAAAGCAAATGGGGCTACCTATTGGACGCCTGATTTGCGCCGCCAACCCCAACAATGTGCTGACTGATTTTATTAGGACAGGAAAATATGATCGCAGTCGAGCCTTTCATAAAACAATATCGCCGTCGATGGATATTTTAATCTCCAGCAATCTGGAGCGGATGTTATATTATATCGCCGATGGGCGTTGCGAGCTGGTTGAAGGCTGGATGAAGTCGTTGAAAGAAAAAGGCGGCTATGATATTGGCGCGAAGTTGCTGCAAAAGGTACAGGATATCTTTTGGAGTGAATGGGTCAGCGATGAACTGACGCAGGAAACGATTCGCAAAGTATACGAGGAGCGAAATTATCTCTTGGATCCGCATACGGCAGTGGCTTGGCAGGCCGGTGAAGCGTATCGAAAAACGGGCGATGAAACGCCGCAGATTATTTTATCTACGGCTAGCCCGTTCAAATTCAATGACAGCGTTTTAAAGGCGCTAGGTGTTGCTGCGACTGAGACGGAGTTTGCGATGCTAAAAACGTTGGCGGCAAAAACCGGCTGGACGATTCCAACTCAACTGGCGGAACTGGAAAATTTGCCGATTCTTCACAAGGACATCTGTACTCCGAAAGGAATGCAGCAATGCGTTGAAGACATCTTGCAATAAAAAATCGCGTACCACCGAAGAGATAAGGTGGTACGCGATTTTTTATTTTTTTTCTGCAGCGAGCAACATTTCAAATTCGTCTAGTCGTTCGGCGAATTTTTTCAAAGTAAGTTCAATAGGCTGCGGTGCGCTCATATCGACGCCTGCATTACGCAGCAAGGTGATCGGATAGTCTGAACCGCCGCTGGAGAGAAAAGCGAGATAGCGTTTTTGCGCCTCCGGTCCTTGTGTGCGCAGACCTTCGGCTAAAGCGGTGGCGGCTGAATAACCGGTGACATATTGGTAAACGTAGAAATTGTAATAGAAATGAGGGATGCGGGCCCATTCCATATCGATCTCTTTGTCAACGACGATGTTCTGGCCATAATATTTGATGTTCAACTGACGCCAGATGCTTGAGAGAAGATCCGCGGTGAGCGTCTCGCCTGTCTGCGATTTTTCGTGGATTTCTTTTTCAAATTCGGCAAACAGCGTTTGGCGATATACGGTAGTGCGGACTTGTTCAAGATATTGGTTCAACAGATAGAGGCGGACTTTTGGGTCTTTATTGGTAGCGAGCATATGCTCGAGTAAAAGTATCTCATTGGTGGTTGAAGCGACTTCAGCGCAAAACGTAGTGTAAGAAGAGGTGGCAAACGGTTGTCGGTCGTTGCTGTAGTAACTGTGCAGCGCGTGTCCCATCTCATGTGCCAGAGTGGAGACGTCTTCATAGCGTTCTTGATAATTTAGCAGGACATAAGGATGTACGCCATAGACACCCCACGAATAGGCGCCGGTCTGTTTGCCTTTTGTTTCATATACATCAACCCAACCGGAATCAAGGCCGTGCGACAAAGCGGTTCCATAGGCGTCGCCAAGTGGAAAGAGGGCTTGCTGGACGAGTTTTCTTCCTTCTGCATAGGAGTAATGAAGGGAAACATCGGAGACAAGCGGTGCATATAAATCATACATATGCATTTGCTCAACACCTAAGGCGCGCCCTTTGATGTTGACGTAGCGATGCAGAGGGGCCAGGTTGTTTGTCACGGTGTCAATCAAATTATCATACACCGAAAGTGGGATATTATCATTGAAGAGGGAAGCGGCACGCGCCGATGGATAATGGCGGCTGTCAGCATAAAAGATATTTTTCTTGACGTTACTGTTTAGCGTAGCGGCAAAGGTATTGCGGTATTGGCGATAGGTGTCGAACAGCCCGGTAAAAGCCTTCTGCCGTACCTCGCGCTGTGGTGAACGAATAAAGAGACTGTAACGTCCTTCACTTAACTGAGTAAGATGACCTTTTTCATCTTTTATAGGAGGAAATGTCATGTCGGCATGGGCTAACATATTAAAAATCGTTTCTGGCGCTTGTGCGATTTCTGCGCTGCGTGCCAGCAATGCTTCTTCCTGCGGTGACAAGACATGCTGCTTTTGGCGCAGTAAATTATCAAAGTAGAAATCATAGCGAGCCAGTTGCGTTTCCTGATTACGAAGTGATTGCAAAGCGGCATCCGGTATCGATAAGATTTCAGGATCGATGAACGATAAGGCGGCGCTGCTTTCAGCCAGCAAGCCCTCCATTTTGCCGGTGAGCGCTTGTGCGTTATTGTCGGCGGTGTTCTCATCGCGCTGCATTCGGGCGTAGGCGAATAACTTGCCGCTGCGTTGGCCGATTTCATCACGCAACTGCAAGCAGTTCAGCAGTTGTTGCGGTGAAGAGGACAAAGTACCACGATAAGCGGCGGCTTGTTCAAGCAGCGGTTTAAGATTGTCAACGTCTTGCTGCCACGCTGCCAACGAAGGGTACATATCATCCAAATGCCATTTGGCTTCGGAAGGGATTTGACTGCGATCCGGTAGGGAGGTCGTATTGGTTCCGCTGGCTTCGCTCCGGCCGTAAACGGGAGCCAGGATCATTGCACCTACCATCCAAGGAACTAACTGTTTAATCATGCTAAGACCACTCCTTTAAAAAGATAAGCTATCTTTTGTATCTATTAGCCTGAAAAGGAGAGAATCCTCTTTGCGTCAGGCATTTTTGTTGACAGAATTAAGGAACGGGTCTATGATAATTGCAGTTTTAAATGAATGAGGTGCCTAGATGAAGATTGTCCTAACGACATTAAATGCCAAATATGTCCACTCGGCGTTGGCTTTATACAGCTTAAAAAGTTCTTTGAAGGCGCAGGGGATATTAAGTGAAATAAAAGAATACAGCATCAATCAGCACCTGAGTGATTTGGTCGGCGACTTGTTCCGGCAGAATCCGGACGTGTTGGCGTTGGCCTGTTATATCTGGAACCGCCAGGAGATCCTCCAGCTTTCGCAAGCGATCAAGGCGATTTTACCGAAATGCAAAATCATCATTGGAGGACCGGAGGCGACCTATAACGCCGCTTCCTTATTGCAAAATGCGCCTTGGGTGGATTATGTAATTTTAGGCGAAGGCGAAGAAACGTTGCCTGCGTTACTAAAAGCGCTACGAAATGATGATGAAGGCATAGCGAGAATTAAGGGGATTGCCTGGCGTAGCCCAGAAGGGATTGTGGCTGGTGAGGCGCAGGTTGTGAATGAACTGGACAGCTTGCCTTTTCCTTATGAAGAAACGGATTTAGAACAACTAACAGGAAAGATTCTCTATTATGAAACTTCGCGCGGTTGCCCTTATTCTTGCCAATATTGTCTTTCCAGTGCTACGCAAGGCGTGCGTTTTCGTAGTTTTGATAAGGTGAAAGCTGAACTGGATGTTTTTTTGCGTAGGCAAGTCCGTCAGGTGAAATTAGTGGATCGGACGTTCAATGCAAAACCGGAACATTATCAGAGCATTTGGCGTTATCTGGCGCAAGCGGAGGCGGAAACGTTATTTCATTTTGAAGTGTCGGCCGATATTTTACAGCAAACAGATTTGGAACTGTTGACTGCATTGCCTTCCGGTCGCTTTCAGTTGGAAATCGGTGTTCAGTCGACGAATGAAAAAACGCTGCGTCAAATCCAGCGGATAAATCAATGGGAGCGTCTAACGGACAATGTGAACTGCCTGCGCAAAGCGGATAATGTACATTTGCATCTCGATTTAATCGCGGGCCTGCCTTATGAAGACTATGCTAGTTTTGCAAATTCCTTTAATGAAGTGTATGCGCTCAAGCCGCATATGCTTCAGCTTGGCTTTTTGAAATTGCTGCCGGGATCAGGGATCCGTCGCGAAGCGGAAAAACATGAATATGTTTTTCTCGATATTCCGCCGTATGAAGTGATGGGCAATCGATGGCTACACTATGCGGAACTTTTAAAGTTAAAAGAAGTGGAAGATGTCGTCGAACGCTTTTACAATAGCGGACTGTTTGCACATTCGGTTGACTATCTGGTTCGTCAGACACAGGGTGGCGCATTTGTCTTTTATGAAAGATTGGCGGAGTATTGGGCAGGGCAAGGCTTTCAGATGATTGCGCACAGTTCCAAGGGTTTGGCGGAGATTTTACTGCGATTCGCGCGAGAAGAATATGCCATGGCGATGGAGCTGTTTGAAGAGCTTCTCAAACTGGATATGCTGCTCGTGCCTAAGGGCGGTTTGCGGATTAGCGGCTTAAGCTGGGACGGCGAACAGTGGGATGAGGAAAAAACCGCTTTTTGGCGTGATGAGGAGAGAGTGCGCCAATATCTTCCGAACTATACGTTTCTTTCCTGGCGGGAATTGAAAAAAAGGTATCAAATGGAACAGATGTCGTTCGATGTCTTGCAATATCTTGCAAGTGGAACAATTAACAGGCTCAGCCAAACGATTCTCATTGACTACAGCGGTAAACGTGTTCAATTGCATGCCGTGTCTGAGATGGAGCAGGAGTCAGTTCGATGAAGAAAGCGGGTTTACGCTGATGCTGACAGAACGTTATAATGCCTATTCGGATTACCTGCGCCGTCGTTTTGGCGTCAAGGTATATAAACTGCCGGTCAGTTTACCGGTTACATGTCCCAATCGCGATGGAACTTGCGGCTCAGACGGCTGTGTATTTTGCGGCGAAATTGGCGCCGGCTATGAAAACTTACCTGCATCGATCACGGTTGCGGAGCAGATCGCAACCAATATGGCGCATATCAAGCCGAAGTATAAGGCGGAAAAGTTTATCGCGTATTTTCAAAACTTTAGCAACACTTACTTGCCGCCTGAAGATTTACGTGCTCATATAGTAGAAGCGTGCCAGCCGGATATAGTCGGCGTCGCACTTGCCACCAGGCCGGACTGCATCCATGAGACGTATCTGGCGATGCTGGCGGAAGTAGCGCAGGAGAAAGAGATTGAGATCAGCATTGAGTTGGGGTTGCAAACGGTAAATTATCATACGTTGAAAAAAATTAATCGGGGCCATGGTTTGGCGGAATTTATTGAGGCTGTACAACGGATCAAACGATATGGTTTTTCCATTTGCGCACATTTAATATTAAACCTGCCATGGGATGATGAGCTTGACGTTAAAGAAGGCGCTCGAATCTTATCGGCGCTCGGCGTAACGGAAGTCAAACTCCATGCGCTATATGTAGTCAAAGGAACGTTATTGGCGAAGTGGTATCAAGAAGGGCAGATTGATTTGATCAGCAAAGAAGAGTATATGGAAAGGGTGATTCTGTTTTTAGAACACCTGCATCCGGATATCACCGTACAAAGGCTGATTGGACGTGCGCCGGAAAGCAATACTCTATTCAGCAATTGGCAGACTGGTTGGTGGAAGATTCGCGATACGATTGTTGCACAGATGACAGAACGAAATACATGGCAGGGGCGGAAATGCGATTACCTGCATGGTGCCGCTGTGCGAAAATTTTTGCAGGAAACCGTTTGAACATCGCGTATATATACGTAGATGACAGTAATGACGTTTGCATGTCAATCGATAAAATGGAGGGACAAGGCTATGGAGGTACGGAAGATTTTCAAAGCCGGCAATAGTTGCGTGATCTCGTTGCCGCTAACCATGATGAAGGCATTGGAACTGACAGAAGGATCGCACGTGACTATGGAAGTGAATCGTGAACAACAAGAATTGGTTTTAAAGCCGGTCGTCGTTAAGAAAAAACAGTTCTCCGTAGATTTTGTTCGGATGGTGGACAAGTTGCTGGTCGACTATGAATATACGCTGAGGGGGTTGCGGTAAATGCGTTACCTTCATATGGAGGAAATCATCTATCTGTATACGGAAATGATTCGTCGTACAGGCGGCACAGCAGGGCTTCAAGATGAAAATGCCTTAGAGGAAATTTTAAACAAGCCGATGGTCGCATTTGAAGGCGAAGACTTATATCCGGATGTTTTTACAAAAGTAGCTGTTTTGCTATATGCGATGATAAACAATAAACCTTTTCAAGACGGCAACAAACGAATTGCCGTTCTGGCAGCTTTATTTTCCTTGCGAATTAACGGGTATCATGTAATTGCCGCCCAGGATAAGATCATTGATATGGTAAAAGACGTTGCGGCTGGGCGGAGCAAAGTCGATCATTTGGTGACCTGGTTTAAGAAGAACACGTTGCCAGTGTAAAATAAACTTATTTTTCTGTGTTTTCAATACCGCCTTTACAAGGAAAAAAAAGGATGATAATATAGGCGGCGTGTGAATTTGAAAAATAAGTGAGGTAATAAGTCGTGGAAAAATTAGAACTGTTAGCGAGCATTCGTAAATTATCGTCGGTCGTACATTGTGATAACCTGGCGCAAGCTTTACCGGAAGAAAGCATGCTTGAAATGAGAGCGACGCTTGACCAATTAAGCGAAAAATATGTTTCGATTTACTGCTAAAAAAAGAAAAAAAGTATTGACGAAAAACAAAAGGTTATGTTAATATATAAAAGTCGCCGAACGGTGACGGTGCTCCTTGAAAACTGAACAATGTGGAAAAGAATGAAAAGCCAGATGTGCGGAGATGTCATCGCTTTGGTGATGATGACTCAACAAACAATATGTTTTTGTTATAAAGAGCTGATGAAGCTTCTTCATAATTTTATGGAGAGTTTGATCCTGGCTCAGGACGAACGCTGGCGGCGTGCCTAACACATGCAAGTCGAACGGTTTGTTGTTTAACACCGAATCTTTGCGGAGGCGTTACCGATGAGCGAAAGCGAAGAGGGAACGCGTTATCAAAGAGGATAACACTTCAGTTGAAGGTTGGGTGTTGAACAACAAATAGTGGCGAACGGGTGAGTAACGCGTAGATAACCTGCCTCTAAGATGGGGACAACAACTCGAA